>NZ_JAUBPR010000001.1:0-122774 GCF_036700845.1 Microcoleus sp. S13_C5 | reverse complement strand
GGATTGTTCCAATTCACTCTGAGTCTGCTGCTGGATTGCTTGGGATTGTTCCAATTCACTCTGAGTCTGCTGCTGGAGTGCTTGGGATTGTTCCAACTGGCACTGAGTCTGATGGAGTTGTAACTGAGATTGTTCCAATTCACTCTGAGTCTGCTGCTGGATTGCTTGGGATTGTTCCAATTCGCTCTGAGTCTGATAGAGTTGTAACTGGGATTGTTCCAATTCACTCTGAGTCTGCTGCTGGATTGCTTGGGATTGTTCCAATTCACTCTGAGTCTGCTGCTGGATTGCTTGGGATTGTTCTAATTCACTCTGAGTCTGCTGCTGGATTGCTTGGGATTGTGCCAATTCACTCTGAGTCTGCTGCTGGATTGCTTGGGATTGTTCTAATTCACTCTGAGTCTGATGCTGGATTGCTTGGGATTGTTCTAATTCACTCTGAGTCTGATGCAGTTGTAACTGGGATTGTTCTAATTCACTCTGAGTCTGCTGCAGTTGTAACTGGGATTGTTCTAATTCACTCTGAGTCTGCTGCTGGATTGCTTGGGATTGTGCCAATTCGCTCTGACTCAGTTGCAATTGCAACTGACATTCTGCCAATTCACTCTGAGTTTGCTGTAAGAGAGCCTTGTTTTGCTCGAATTCTGTCCGCGTCTCATAGGGCATATTGTATAACAGAGGACTCGGCTCAACATTTAATTTCAAGTGAAAGTCACTTGAAAGCTTGGAAAGCTCGATAACTGCGATCGCATTTGCTTGAGAAAAAGGCGAGCCGTATTCCACATAACTCAGTTCAAGAGCATCTAACTCTTCCCAAAGCACGTTAAAACCACGGTCAGTTGTTTCTCTGTTTATTAGCTTTAAGCAATTAACTGAGAGAGCCTCTTTAGGAATTCCATATTTTTTACCTAAAAGATACAAATACTCTTTACTAAACTGAATATACCATTCCCCATCTATAAGTTTTCCAAAAGGAACGGTAATCAAAGCTTTGCCATCAGGAGCCAGTAGGTCGTATATCTTAGCAATTGCTTTTAATGGACCTTCACGATCGCGGTTTTCTTCCTGCTCTCCATATCCACCCGAAGGATCTCCTTTTTGTCCAATGTGTTCGACTGTAGAAAGTGAGACAATCGCGTCGTATTTGTCTTCGGACGGCAGGTTCATTAAGTCTTCATTATCTACCCCTACTTCTACTTCAAATTTATCTACAATTCGTCTTGATGTTATACCAAGCGTTTCACTCAAATGATTTTCATAATGAGAGAGTACATTTCCCACTTCAAGTATGCTTGCTGGTTTTTGGAGAGCTGCCAAAAAGTTAAAAGCAATAGGTATCTCTACAGCTCTTTCGGTAGGATTATTAAATTTTATACGATTGTAATAAAACTCTTGTTGAGTAAAAAAAAACGTTCTTTTCCATTCGTGCATTGGGGCTTCTCCTGTCTTTCGTATATTAAATTTAGTTTGCTTTGAGAGTTTTGTGAATTGACGCAATTGATACTGATACCGATTCCATGCGACTAATCTGCAAGTCAACCCAATTTTTCCATAAATGCTCCCCAAGCGCAGCTTATATTACAGAAATTTCCGTTAGTCTATTAGGACTGGCGTCTAGCGCTATATGTTCCTGCCGATTTAATCTCGCCTCAAGCACTGTCGCCAGAATTTCTGACAACGCATGATGACTTTCACCTGTTGCACTTACCCAGCCCTCTGGCTGTTCGTGCTACAACATCAAGTAGCTCGCCTCTCAAGAGTTCAGGATTCAACCACAGTTTACACTAAGATCTGGTCATTAAGGTTACATCTTGTCAAATGTACACAACTTAGTTTAATCTGAACTGGCTCATCAGCTTAGCACTATTGCCAGTAACTCAAGAGGGAAGCCAAAAAACAGCAGTTGATTATTTGGACGAGGGCGATCAACTTCTTGAGTCAGGGAATCTGGAAGGGGCGATTGGCTGTCGTTTTGATGTTGTTGGGGTGTTGGACTCCCTCATAAAGTTAAACTCTGTTTCTTTAAATCTAAGCGACTCCAGCCTGCTCTAGCAGATTTTTCAGGGAATCAATGTTAACAAGTGTATCTTCATAACCATCTTTGTAGTAAACGAGTTGACGCAACTGAGGACATTGAATTCCTGAACCTACCAAATAGTAGTAATCAAGTCTCTGGTAATGGCTAATCAGTTCGCCAATTTGAACGACCTGGTGGGGCGAGAAAATTTCGATAACTTTAGTTCCCGGCTGGCAAAAAACAAGGTTGCTGACTGCTGAACCGTGCATCAGGACTACAACCTCAGCCTCAGCCATCAATGAGACTTGTTCAGCAAAGGATATTGACTCTGCGAAGATTCTTGTAAAACCCAGCTCATTCAAAAGATTTAACACTTCATATTCATTAATTGTTCTCCGTTCTGTTCCCGCATTCCGACTGATATATATACGCTTTAGCTGCCTTGATTTTGATGGTACTGCTAGGGGAAGAAACTTGCTTCTGAGGAAATCGCACGCCCATTTGGTTGGGAAACACTGAAAACCGGGATAAGAGGGAACAACTAATTTGTTAGCTTTTATATGGGCATGGTTCTTGGTTTCTATGATTTTATTGACGGGAATACCCAACACCTCAAGGGTTTCTTTTTGAAAAGGTGATCGGTAACCGTTAATTAAAAACTTGTCAATACTGCCCAGATCAATTCCACTTAGTTGTAACAATCCTATCCTCGGAAGTAAATCTAACATCCAATGGTAAAAAATGAGTCCAGTATCTACGGATAAGACAGCTACAGTACCATTAATATGCTCAACAAGTGGTAAATTGGTTGCTGAGAAAATAGGATGTCGGTCTCTGGGTATGCCAGGGCAGGTAGAAACATCAAGCAATAACTGATTATCTGAGGTTATAACAGCAGTTTCAGTGTTATAGCCGTACTCGCAATACCGACCGTCTGGTATTGTGACTACAAATGTGGCGGGCGACTCAAATTGACTCCACCAACTACTATTCAATATCGGATAGAAAGCTCTATCTATTGTTTGCGGCGGTGCTGAGAGCGAGAAGTGATGAGGAGAGTGGAGTTCTATGTAGTTAGTTTGCTTTAATGGAGATGCAAGTACCCACTCCCGCACAGTGCCATAACACCCTTGCGGAAGTGCAGCAGGCTGTGCTTTTTGAAAATACAAGTTAGCTTCTTCCTGTCTGCCTTGCTGTTGGAGAATACTGCCTATATAAGTTTGGGCGATCGAACCAAACCTGTGATGTTCTAAATCGATTAGGTCTTGGAAACACGAAATAGCTTCATCGAACTTAGATTGTGCATGAAGTAAGCCTCCCAATAGCAGATAAGCCCCAACATATTCGGGATCTAGTTGGATAGATCTTTGGTAAAATTTAATTGCTTCGTCAAAATTATTCTGGTGTGACTTTGCCTCTCCTATATAAAAGTAAACTTCCGCCCGTTCGGGATGCTGCTGAATAACTTTTTGATAGGAGGTAATTGCCTCATCAAGTTTGTTTTGCTGTGCTAATGCTTGCCCGATATAAAAGTAAATTTCCGCCCATTCTGGATGCTGCTGAATAGCTTTATAGTATGAGGTAATTGCCTCATCAAGTTGATTTTGCTGTGCTTGCGCTTTCCCTAAATCGAAGTAGATTTGAGCGGCGTCGGGGGAGTCAGATTGAATTAAGAGCGACTTTTGGTATGCCTGTATGGCCTCACCTGCCTTGCCCCTTGCTGCTAGGAGTTTCCCTAAACAAGCGTATAATTCGGCTGAGTCGGGTTGATTTAGTAAGGCTTTGAAAAATTTCGCTCTCAGAGCCACCTGTGCATCGGGTTGGTTCTGGGCGGCTAGATTGTTGGCCCAACGACTGTAGGCTAGCACGAGGTCTGATTTTGACCGAATTGCCTGGTGATAGGCGGCGATCGCCTCATCCCATTTGGCTTGTTTTGCCCATTGAGCTCCAACATGCCAGTAAGTTTCCTCTTCAGAAGCTGAGGCTATCGCTTCCCACACCCACTTAAATTCTACTGATTGTTGCATTCCGGCGAGAATTGTTCTGCGCGTAATGCTCTTGTCCCCGAGGAGCTTGATATACCACTGTTTGCCTGCTTCATCTGGATAGCGGAGCAAATATTTACGGTAAGCTGCTTGCAAAAACTCTTCATCGCTAAGGTGATAATGGGTTAGCAGAAATTGTACGTCGTTTAGTTTAAATTCTTCGGGTATTGAATGGGTGTTTAATTTTTTCGGGTTCTCCCACAAAAGAGGCTCGCTATTCCAAGGATCGAAGGGGATTAGTTTCTCGGTTGACCAGTCGGGACGAAAGAAGAACTTGCCTGTTTCGTTAAGCATACACGCTGCAAACGAAAAACTGCTATTTGATATAGCGACAACATCGCACTGGCTCAATATGTAAAAATCTGAATAAAAGTCTGCTTCCGACACATTAGCACCTAAATCTTGTGCTGTTACTGGGTTGTATTCTGCAAAATCTCCGATAACTTTTCCAATTTCGTCGCTAGCAATGAATAGTACAGGTTCATCCAGCCTTTCCCAGAGACCCCTGAGCCACTCTTTATACCATTCGCTAGGTGCTGGTAAGAAAGGTACTGTATTAAACTGGCTGTAGTCCCCGCGGCGCAGGTGCAGACCTACAACAGTTTTGCCTAGAGAACGCAGGCAAGCGATCGCAGCTTGCATTTTTGTTTCAACTTCTGCCGCTGGTTTAAATAACGAGCGCACGTAATCTTTGTAGGGAGCGTAATATTTTGTGTGGTACTGGCAGTAACCCGAAAAGTCTACATTTTTGTAAATTGTTGGCGAATTGGGGATAATAGCTTCTGCAAACCAAACAGAAAATGTTCCATCTTGTTGCCTAACTTCTTGAAGTTGAGGTAATTTCTGAGAAATCGGCTGGTCTTGATGACCAAATAGATACTGTCCTATCCAAGCCGGTGTCTCGCACCGGAGATTATGCTGTTTGGCATAGATTCTTAAAAAAGCGTACTCAAATATCTGGTTGCCAAATCGATTGATGTCAAGTTCCGACATAGTAACCGCTGGCTTTTTGACATAAAACGCATCCCCCCAAGACGGGTGAAGCGGGGTTGTTGTTGCAACACGATCGAAACCGTAATTCTCCAAAAATTCGTCAATTTGGTCAATCAAGGCGCAGCCTTCGTACAGTTCTTCGTAATTTACTTCTGTGTTAATTGCTTCTACATATTTCAGTAAGTTAGTCGCTCCTTGCAAAGCCAAAAGTTCTGCACCTTGGATATCTATGTTGAGGATATTAAAATCCCCCGGTTCCAGTTCCAGTTCTTGCAGCAGGGTATCTAGAGTTTTTGATTCTACTGTTACTTGGTGAGTTTCCTGAATGGTGGGATAAATCTCTGCATGAAGCTTTAACGGCAAAATCGAACTGCTTTGATCCATTGAAGTGACGTGCAAGTTGACCGTGCCATTTCTATCGCTCGCAGCACAATTAACTGCTTGCACGTTGGGGAATCCTGCTATTTTGATCTGCAATCTTTCAAACACTTCTGGGTTAGCTTCGATATACAATACCCTTTGTATGCCCATAGCTTGGTACAATGCAGTTTCATTACCTTCGTGAGCTCCAACGTGAACCACACCGCGCGGAACGATGGAATGCTGCGTACAAACTTGCTGTAAATCCAGCATTTGGGGTGCTTCACCCAAAACTGTCGATCGAAAACGTTCGTTTACTGCTAAGAAAATGCTCCACTGATAATTTTCATAATCGGGCTGAAAATTATGGCAATACTCTAATCCATCTGGTTGAATCTTAAATATTGCATACCGCAAATTTTGAAAATATTCAAAAACTTGTTTTAGAGTTTTTTTCGAGTCTATGTAAGTGCCACCGTATTCAAATTGAATGTAATCAATTTTTCCCTTACTTAATAAATTTTTGGCTCCCTCTAGTACATCTAATTCGCCACCTTCCACATCTATCTTTAAAAAATTAATGTGGCTAATTTCTTGTCTTTGACAGTAATTATCTATAGTAGTTGTCAAAACATTTAGAATTTGAGGTGGCTTAATATCATATTCCTTTTCCGCCTGCAACCTCCGGTAAAATGTACTCCATTCCGGAGACTCCTGGTAATAAGCAAACTGATTTGATTCTTCTTGTTTCCCTAGCGCATAGTTATTGGCAATAACTTGACTCTTACAAATTCCTTCTGATAAATTTTGTAAAAGAATTTTGTAAATTTTAGGAACTGGTTCAAACAGGTGGATCTCTGTTTTAGGAAATTGATTAAATACTTCCTCAGTCCAACTGCCCACATTCGCACCTACATCAAAAACTACTTGCCCGGATGCGATGAATCTTTCGATACACCGCAATTCGCCGCTGTGCAAGGTTGTCTTGGCTCCGGGTCTATGTTTTGCCTGTTTTTCAGGCGTTGAACTAATATGGCCTTCAATCCAGTACGGTATAATAATCGGTTGCGGCTCTACTATTTTTGGCTGGGCCTCTACTGCTTGCATACTCTCTCTTCCAGTCCTTAAAGAAATAGGACGTTGAGTAATATTTCCGTACCAATTATCTTTACCTTCACCGCACATATACTGCCAATCTGCCTCAGCAATCAGATGAGCAAAAGGAGTGATGCTGTCGGCCAAGATTAACGACCAATTATTACTTCTTGAAAATCTCACCAAATAAGATTCAATGCCTTGTCTGTGGCAATAATAAGTATTCGGGAGCGTCAACATTTTAGAACCCGTCGCTAACTGCCGGAAAGCAAAGGTGTGAGTGTCTAACGCACCAGAAGACTCAGAATAACCTCTTGCTCTCACCCAGCTTTCTTTGGTAAACAAATAGTTGCCACTCGATCCCGGCACATCGTGCCGAGAGAAAAAGTCCGCTAAAGTAATTTGGTCTTGATAAATCCATTTATTAATAATATTTTGCTGGCGTCCTTCAAAGAAATGAATTTCTTGGAATGCAGCTACATCTGCACCGGAATTAACCAAAAATTCTTTTAATTTTTGGATGCTTCCTGGAACTAAAATATTATCGGAATCTAAGCAGAACAGCAAAGGATGGCTGGCATTTTGGACAGCGGTATTTCTCGCTGCTCCGCCCCCTTTGTTAGTTTCGTGGCGGAAAATCTTGATAAATGGATACTTGATTTTGAGGCATTCCAGTATACCTGTTGTATTATCCGCAGAGCAGTCATTAACAATAATTAACTCATCCCCTTGTTCAAAATTTCCATTTAAAATCGAGTCAACCGACTCTTCGATAGTCTGTTCGCAGTTATAAGCAGGGATAAAAAAGCTAATATTCGTGGGTTGCTTTTCTACCCACCAAACTCCCTCGCCCTCAAGGTGAACTTGCCAGTCTAACCTTCTGAAAAACTCATCAATAGCTTGTTTTACGCCTGGAAAAGCAATGTGTCCATAATCATGACCGCTAATCAAACCCCCTACTCTAATTTTGCTATACCAAGTGCAGAGGTCTTGCCAAACCCCTTGGTAGGAATGCTCTGCATCTATGTAGACAAAATCAAGCAAGCCATCAATTTGCCCAATAGCCTGCTGTGAATTTGAACGAATCAGCCTAAATCTATCTCCAAAGACAGCTAGGCGATTTTTCGTTGTTTGACAGAGTATGTCAAAATCTGCCTGCGGGAGGTTCATGGGGTCGTCGTAAGAGTCACTGTGTTGATAGCTGTCAATCCCGTACAGTAGTTCAAGATTTGTATTGCTGAGTATAGCTTCGGAATGACCTCCAAACGCCACACCGATCTCTGCACCTACTTTTAAATTGAATTTCTGTATCAGCTCTGGTATAAATTTGTAGGCAGGCTTCCAACTTTCTTCGTGAAGTGACTTCTTTTGTTCAACCAGTTCGCTAGTTTGCATTTGACTTGTTTTCCTCTTGTAGTTCTTATATAACAGTTTTAACGTCATCAACTAATCTCTAGTTACAATGGAATCTTGAGAACCGGACAGTATCTAGAAATTCGCTCTCAAATATGCGCTCGAACACATAACCTAAACTTGACCAACTTGGCTCTATCCCCTCCTTCATTTTGTCATAATCGCGATCGTGACTAATTACCGGATTATTAGTATAGGCAATCCATTCACCTCGATATTTTTTCAACCCTCGGCGATTAGCTTTGTACCACTCATTCGCCGTTGGATATTCTGCGGCCATATTTTCACCTCCTAATTTTCCCTCAAATCATCCTCGCCTCCACCATCATCCGCACCACATCGGGCATTTTATATTTTGCCTCCCAGCCCAATTTTTCTTTTGCCTTACCCGGATTTCCCCTCCCAACTGCAATCTCCGTCGGTCTGTAAAGACTCGCATCGGTTACTAAATGTTCCTGCCAATCCAAACCCGCTGAAACAAACGCTGTCTGCACAAACTCCTCCAAAGGATAGCTTACACCCGTGGCAATTACATAATCGTCCGGTTCTTCCTGCTGCAACATCAAATACATCGCCTCCACATATTCCGGTGCCCAACCCCAGTCCCGCTGCACTGAAATATTTCCCAAATGCAGTTTTTCGGAACTGCCCGCAGCAATTCGGCACACCACAGATACAATTTTTTGGGTAACAAATCTCTCCGGTCGCAGCGACGACTCGTGATTGAACAAAATACCAGAACACGCAAACAAATTGTAAGCTTCCCGATAATTTGCTACTTCCCAAAATGCCGTTGCTTTCGCCACTGCGTAAGGACTTCTGGGGCGAAAAGGCGTATTTTCATCGGCTGGATTGCCTCGGGTATCCCCAAAACATTCGCTGGAACTGGCGTTGTAAAGTTTAATTTTGCCGCCTGTAAAGCGAATTGCCTCTAATAGATTTAAGGTGCCTGTGGCAATGCTTTCGAGGGTTTCTACGGGTTGTTCAAAAGACAAGCCGACAGAACTTTGGCCTGCTAGATTGTACACTTCGTCGGGCTGAATTTTCGCTAGTACCTGCAAGACGCTGCGAAAATCGTTGAGAGACATGGATTCTAGTTTCACTCTGTCTCGGATGCCCAAACGAGCCAGGTTTCCGAAACTAGAAATTTGGGCGTCCCTGGATGTGCCGCAAACTTCATAACCTCGATCAAGTAACAGTTTAGCTAAATAAGCTCCATCCTGACCTGATATACCACTAATTAACGCTTTTTTCATATCACATTTTGTTTTCAACACTGTACCGTAGCTGTTGCTATTTTTTCAGCTTTTTAACTTTTATAGCCGGAATTTTTATTTTTTTAATATTTGGGATTTTCCGAGAACTTAACCAAAGCAATTTTAAGCGATTACTACAAAAAAAAAACAAATTTATTATCAAGCAGGCCCGAAAGCCCGAGCGAAGTATTATTGCAAAAAGTTTGATCGATAGCTGGGAGTAGCAGCATAAGCATATAGTAGGGGCAGGGCACTGCCATGTCCCTACTATATTTCCTTTTGTACTCGCCAACTATCGACTGCCAAAAGTGTCTACCCCTCGAAAACAGAAATAACCACTTAGCTAGAAATCGACTCAAAAGTACAAAATATCAGGATTTTTTACCTTCTGCCGAATGACTAATGCCTTCTGCCTTCGGGTACTAGGCTTCCCATCTTTGGGCGACTAATTCAGCCAAGTCAACCACCCGCTGACTGTAGCCCCACTCATTGTCGTACCAAGCCAAAACCTTTACCATGTCGCCATCCATCACCAGCGTTAAGCTGGAATCCAGAATCGAAGAAGCATCACTTCCGCGATAGTCGCATGAAACTAAAGGCAAATCGTTGTACTCTAAAATCCCTTTCATGGAGCCAGAGGCAGCTTCTTTGAACACTTGATTTACTTGCTCGGTAAAAGTCTTTTTCTCTACCTGAGCCACAAAATCAACTACCGACACATTGGGAGTCGGCACGCGCATGGCAATACCGTTTAACTTGCCCTTCAATTCTGGAATCACCAAAGCCACAGCTTGGGCCGCTCCGGTAGAAGTCGGCACAATATTCATTGCGGCTGCCCGGGCCCGCCGCAAGTCGCGGTGGCTGGCATCCAGCAAGCGCTGGTCGCCAGTATAGCTGTGGGTAGTGGTCATCATGCCTTTGACGATGCCAAAATTTTCGTGAAGCACTTTCAGTACAGGAGCTAGACAGTTAGTAGTACAGCTAGCATTGCTGATGACAGTGTAGTCACTGTGCTTGTAGTTGTGGTGGTTGACTCCCATCACATAAGTGCCAACTTCAGAACCCTTGCCGGGAGCGGTAATTAGCACTTTTTTAGCGCCGGCAGTGATATGCTTCGATGCACCAGCTTGGTCAACGAAGACGCCGGTCGCTTCAATAATCAGATCAATACCCCAATCTTTCCAAGGCAAGTTTAGCGGGTTGCGATCGCTCACGCATTTAACTGTCTTGCCGTTGAGAGTAATGGAATTTTCATCCGCACTGATGTCCACATTCTTCAACGTTCCCATCATGGAATCGTATCTGAGCAAGTGAGCATTACTTCTGGGATCGGAAGTGTCATTAATAGCTACCAACTCTAGCTGGCTGTTTTCTCGGCCCAGCCAGCAGCGCGCAAAACTGCGCCCGATACGTCCAAAACCATTGATCGCGACTCGAATCACTTTAGTACCTCCTAACGATGGCAGCCCCTAGCTCAGGCTTAAATTTTGGAAAAATTTAAGAATTGACTTATGACACAAGATCATATCGCAAAGGTCGATCCTTTATAACTTTTTGTGTCGATCAAAAAAGCTTGAACTTTTCTAGAAGGCTGAAATTGCAAGGCAGAAGGCATTAGGCTTTCTGCCGCTGGTTACTGGTAAAGCTGATGGGCTGCAATATAAGTCCCGACAACTTCCGGGACTAAGTAGCGGAGGTCGATCCTTTCGGCGCAGCAGCGGCGGATGTGGCTCGACGAAATCTCGATCGCAGGCATGGACAGCACCTGCCAGCGAATTTCCACGTCCAAAAGAGCCATTTGTTCGGCAACTCGTCGGCCCACAGCATTTGCCTGAACCTGCATCCTGTCCCCTGCAGAAGCGAGGGGTTTTCCACCAGGACAATCTCCCCACTCGGACAGTTCCCCAACCTCCCCGCTTTCTGCAGTCTCTCGATCTCCCTGAGTCGGACGTGGGGCCACCAACCAGTCGCACAACCCGGCAATTTCGCAGCACCGATGCCATTTGGGGAGAGTAATGAGTGCGTCACTACCAATAATCCAGTACCAGCGATGATCGCCTGGATACAATTTTTGCAAATACAGCAGGGTGTCGATCGCAAAAGAACTGTCGGAGGGATTTGCCGACCGCGGCGAAATTAGGAAGTCGGGGCGATCGCCGATCGCCAGAGCGAGCATTTCCCGCCGCTGCTCAAAACTTGCCAAATCCGGGCGCTCTTTGTGAGGAGGAGAGCGATCCGGTACCCAAATGACTCGATCGAGAGCAAATTGACTCGCAGCCGTCTCGGCTACCAACACGTGACCCCAGTGAACCGGATCGAAAGTCCCCCCCAAA
Organism: Microcoleus sp. S13_C5; assembly: GCF_036700845.1. NCBI lineage: Bacteria > Bacillati > Cyanobacteriota > Cyanophyceae > Oscillatoriales > Microcoleaceae > Microcoleus > Microcoleus sp. S13_C5. The sequence goes on along the minus strand of NZ_JAUBPR010000001.1, from coordinate 111,262 downwards.
ATCGCTATTTTCCCCATATTTCCCCAAGATCAGGATTAATACAGACATCGCGCCAATTTTATGTTTATACACTTTTAACCATAAGCTCGTTTATTAGAAAACCCTGGCTTTACATCGGAGACAAACCCCTGGACGACCCTAGTTTCGACGATCGTCCTGGATGCTGAAACCGGTTTTTTCAACCCCCTTAATTCGTTCAAACCTTCAATAATACTTAAAAAACCCGGTTCTGAGCGTCGGAGTGGGTGCGGGACTGGATGATTAATCTTGCCAAGATTAATCCCAACTTGTTTTGAGTGCGCGATCGACCGCCTGAGCATTCGTTTGTGGGCGACCGAAAAAGTTTTGAGGGTAGATATGCTTAGCGCACTGGTAAAAATTTTAAGGGCTGCCAAGAGCGTCGATCGGCTTCTCGATCAAAACCCATGATTTCGTTTGATCTATGTCTTTGCGACTATTTCGACTAACTACATAACTTGTATATATACAATAAAATAATAATATATACTATAGCTGCGATCGTGTCAATCTCTGACTTTCAAGAAAAAATGACCGTACGAGTAGATAAATGACTATAAAAGGAGCGAAATTTTGTTGTTCGTGGTAGTGTTTGTAAATCCTTATGGGTTTTACCCTCAATCTTGGTAGAAAGGTTGTGGGGCTTTTGCTGCCGTATGCCAGCACAGCAGGCGGATCGAAATAGAAAGAATGCAGGAGTATGCAACCACCCAAAATTAATCTATTAGCCCCGACCCCAGACCCCGTTTTCTCTTACCTGCAATTTTCGAGCTGTGACTGTTCCGGAAAACTACTCGGTACTAAGTCATATAGGATACAAGACAAACATCTCTACAAGTCCCTCAAATCTAGGGAGGCGCAGAGAATTTGGTACAAAATCTCTAGCGAACTGTATCCTGAAAAAACAATTCTTGATATGATATCGCGTGTTATTGGCGTGGTGTGGTGTGTGAGGAGCAAAGATGCCGAGTTCTGTTGATTTTAGCGGTAAACCATTTCATTTCATCGGCATTGGTGGGATTGGGATGTCAGCCCTTGCCTACATTCTAGCTAAACGTAAGTTGCCTGTGTACGGCTCCGACATTAAATCGAGTCACATAACCGAGCGCTTGCAAGGAATGGGAGCTCATATTTTTTGGAGTCAAGACGCCAGCAATTTTGAATTATTTCAAACGGCCCTTAACGGTAGCAGTCCCGACTGCGGGCAACAGGAAAGGGCAGTATCCTCGATAGTCGCCGGTACGGTAGGGACTTCTGTCGCGACAGCCGAAGCTCTCCAATTGAACGGCAACGGTTCAAGCACCCAAGCAATTCGGGGATTGCCTCAAGTAGTATGTTCGACGGCTATTCACCCAGCCAATGCCGAATATCGAGCTGCTTTAGATTTGGGCTATCCGATTTTTCATCGATCGGATGTGTTGGCAGCGTTAATTCAAGATTACCAAAGCATAGCCGTAGCCGGGACTCATGGCAAAACTACTACTAGCAGCTTAATCGGCTTCATGCTGATGGCTGCGGGTCTAGACCCGACGATCGTGGTAGGAGGCGAGGTAAATGCTTGGGAAGGCAATGCCCGTTTGGGGGAAGGGCCTTACTTAGTTGCCGAGGCTGATGAATCCGACGGTTCTCTCGTCAAGCTGGTAGCCAAAATTGGCATAGTGACGAATGTGGAACTGGATCATCCAGACCATTACGATACCCTTGACCAGGTAATAGACACATTTAAGGTGTTTGCCCAAAACTGTCAAACCTTGGTGGGCTGCATTGATGACCAAATCGTCAAAGACTGTCTTGGGCCTCATGTCAGTTATAGCTTGCAGCCGGAAAGCGGTGCTGACTACACGGCTTCGGGCGTGGAGTACGGAGCCGCAAGCACCAAGGCTGGCATTTGGGAGCGAGGAGCTTTCCTGGGGGAAATGGAGTTGAAGTTGCTAGGCAAACACAATCTCAGCAATGCACTAGCTGCGGTAGCAGTAGGCCGATTGTTGGGGTTAGAGTTCTCGGCGATTGCCAAAGCGATTGCTGGCTTTGAAGGAGCTCGCCGCCGTTTTGAGGTGAGGGGTTTTCACAATGACATCCTGTTTGTGGACGACTACGCCCACCATCCTAGCGAAATTCGCGTTACCTTGGCGGCGGCTCGCTTGCGGATCGAAGGTAGCGAAAAAAATCCCAAATCCCGAAGAGTGGTTGCAATTTTTCAACCCCATCGGTACAGCCGGACTCTGACATTTTTGCCAGAATTTGCTCAATCTTTTGGGGATGCTGATTTGGTTGTGGCTTGCGATATTTATAGTGCTGGGGAACCGAATTTAGGAGAGATTAGCGGGCAGCAGGTTGCTGATTTGATTGCTAAAGAAGGTCGAGAGGTTGAGTTTGCGCCTTCCCTGGAGTCAGTCACTAAGTTTTTAACCAAAAATCTGCAACCGGGGGATTTGGCTCTGTTTTTGGGCGCTGGTAATCTGAATCAGATTATTCCAGAGGTTATGGCTTTTTATCAACAAGCCGATCGCCCGGATTAGCTCAATCATCCGTCCAGAAGAGTTGAGCCACAGCTAGGGCGGTGCAGGTTATACCGACACTGCTGAAAGGCTCGCTCAAAGGGGCGGCATAAGTTAGGTAAATGAATTTTCAACCACGTCTTTGAGCGCAGGTATTTTTAAGGATTTTCAAGATGGTGACTATCTCGAATGACTCCTCTGTTAAGGACAATCGGCGAGTGTATTCTCCTATTTCTTTGCGGGGAACTGATTGCAAGATTAACTCCCAAGTTTCGTTGGCGGGCCTGACTTCCTTCCGAGTCGGTGGCCCGGCCGAGTGGTACGTTGCTCCCCGCAGTATGGAGGCTTTGCAAGCGAGTTTTGCCTGGGCTGACTCTGAAGGGATGCCCGTGACTCTGCTGGGTGCAGGTTCTAATTTGTTGGTGAGCGATCGGGGTTTGTCCGGTTTGGTCGTTGGCACTCGCTACCTCAAACAGGTGAATTTTAATCCAGAAACAGGTCAAGTTACAGCGGGGGCGGGGGAGTCAATTCCCCGCCTCGCTTGGTTGGCGGCTAAACGGGGCTGGAAAGGTCTAGAATGGGCAGTCGGCATACCGGGTACAGTGGGAGGGGCTGTGGTGATGAATGCAGGCGCTCACAGAGGCTGTACTGCTGATATTCTAGTCAACGCTCGCGTCCTATCCCCTGGTGGCAAGGTGGAAATTCTGACTCCCCAAGAGTTGGAGTACCGCTACCGGACTTCGGTGCTGCAAGGGGGCGATCGGCTAGTAACAGAAGCGACTTTCCAGTTACAGCCGGGATTCGACCGATCGCAAGTCATGGCAGAAACTAATGACCATTTCAGCCAGCGACGGACAACTCAACCTTACCACTTACCGAGCTGTGGCTCAGTCTTCCGCAACCCCGGCCCCAAGACGGCAGGTTGGTTCATCGAACAAGCGGGACTGAAGGGATATCAGATCGGCGGCGCACAAGTAGCTCAGCGCCATGCTAATTTTATTCTTAACTGCGGGTCGGCAACGGCCAATGATATTTTTCAAGTGATCCGCCACGTTCAACAGCAAGTCGAGCAGCGGTGGTCGCTGTTGTTGGAGCCAGAAGTTAGAATACTGGGAGAGTTTCCCTTCTAAGGCATCATTGAAGTAATACGGAAACGGCAGACTGCCAGCCCACACACCATCACAAAGTAGTTATGACAAAATCAGGACAAGGATTTGGCTTCGGCCTGGGAAAAATGAAAGAACTGACTGAAGCTTTCAAAAAAGCTCAGCAGGTTCAAGAAGGAGCTAAAAAGCTCCAAGAAGAGTTGGATGTAATGGAAATTGAGGGAACTGCCGGCGGTGGCTTGGTCAAGGTTTTTCTCAGCGGCAACCAAGAACCCCGCCGCGTGGAAATCTCACCGGATGCCCTCGGTGAAGGTGCGGATGTGGTTTCTGAACTCGTCACGGTGGCGATGCAGGATGCTTACGCTAAGTCTACGATGACGATGCGGGAGAAAATGGAAGAACTTACCGGTGGACTAAATCTCCCCGGTTTCGGTTAGTCATTAGTCATCAGTCAATTGTTGACTGTTGACTGTTGACTGATTAAACTTTCTGGAAAACCGCTATAGTAAGGTGCGTCGCTGCTCCAGGTTCGATGGAACTTGCAGATTGACTCTGAAAGCGACGCACCCTACAAATTAGCACTGTTGACTGTTGACTGACTAATAACTAATAACTAATAACTAATAACTACTAACTAATGACTAAATTATTGTTTGTCTGCCTCGGAAATATCTGCCGATCGCCCTCAGCAGAAAATATTATGAATCACTTAATTGAACAAGCTGGTTTGAGAGATCGCATCACCTGCGATTCGGCCGGAACTGCTAGCTATCACATTGGCAGCCCCCCTGACAGGCGGATGGCATTGGCGGCGAGGAAGCGAGACATTGAATTGCTAGGCGAAGCCCGCCAATTTGCCAGGCAAGATTTTGAAAATTTTGATTTGATTCTGGCTATGGATCGGGAAAATTATCGCAATATTCTTTCCCTGGACTCTGCTGGAAAGTATAAAGATAAAGTGCGGCTGATGTGCGATTTTTGTCAGAAATACGATATTAAAGAAGTGCCAGATCCTTACTACGGTGGCCCAGAGGGATTCGATCGAGTAATTGATTTGCTGCACGATGCTTCCGAGGGTTTGTTAAACTACGTTGTCAGTCTGAAAAAATTAACAGTTGGCGATCAGCAATCAATTTAAATTAAAACAGTGGTTTTTTCCGCCCGAATATTACCAATGCTGTAGCGGGGACAACGCTAACCAAACTCGTAGCTAGGGATATCACAGTTGTTCCCGATCCCGCTCCCAAAATGATACTGGGTGACAAAGAAAAAGTTAAACTGGTCAATACAAAATGGGAAGAATTGATACTCAAAGCAGCAATTGGCAGCAAAATAGATGGATACCAAGGCATTAGCCAAGGTGTAGCAAACAAAAACAAAGTGAGAGTCGTCCATCCAATATCTGATACCAAATTAATTTCTGAATCTTTTTGGCGGAATAATGATTTAATTAACGTCCCTGCATAGTAAACAATCCAGCTTAAATACGCAAAATATTTGAGGAATGATAGAATATTTTCCCTAGTTTCAACACTTACATTGGGCAAAAAATTCATAAATAAATTGAGCGCCTGGTGAAACGAGCGAGCTGTCGCCCCGGAGGTTGCCGGATTTAAAACACTTCTCCAAGCTGAAACTGTGGGCATAAATGTATAAGTTATCACCGCGATAATTAATAAAGAAAGCAAGACTGATGCTGCTAAATCTCTCCACCGACGCTGCTTGCACAGGAAAGCAAAAACTAAGGGGAACCAAATTATAGGTAAGGTTTTTATTAAAAAACCCACCAAAATTGCTAAAATTGCAAAAACATAACGTTGGTAATAAATACATCCTATTAAAACAATCAATGTATTAGCTACTAAAACGTCAAGGTGAGCATTAGCTATTTGCTCGTTCAATAGCATGGGGTTGACTAAATAGGCCATTGTTATGAAGTTGCGGTGTTCGTAATTTGTTAGCAAGCGCCAAATTAAGTAGGCGTTGAGTGTGTGTACCAACACGCAGATTATTTTAAAAATATAAACTGCTAGTAAAGGGCTAATGGGTACACCAAGTGCTGATAGAGCAAAAAAGAATAAAGAAACTGGGCCGTAGGTAGAAGTTTGCCGCCAGTGGAGGAACGGAGATAAGTTAGAAACGAAGCTATCGGAACTATTAAGATAAGGATTGATTTTATGTAAGCTCATCGTTCCGTAGTGCAAGTACAAATAAATGTCACTGCTTTGGGGATAAGCTATGAGGGCAAGTGCCAGGAAGGGGATTGCATACTTGCAAATGTCTAGAAAGCTGTAACTTGTCTGTTGTTTTTTAGTTAACCAGATAATATATGTAACTGTTGCTATCAAGTAGGAACCATTAATTAGAACTCGGATGAGGCTGAAACCGCTGGTAGGGTAATCGTTATAGTTGTCTCCACCCTGTAAAACGCTGTAATACTTGGTGATTCCCATTGAGGTCATGGCAATACAGAAAATTATCGAAGCTGCTAATGCTGCAGCATATAGAATTTTCTGATTTTTTAAGTAATTGTTGGCCATGATGTTATTTATTCAGCGTGGTAAGTGCAGGTAATTTTCTTGCCCATAGCGTTGACTGTTATCTGACTAAATGGTGTTCCATCGCAAAGCGAACGAGTTCTGCTCGGTTGTTGCTTTCAGTTTTTCTGAACAAGCTGCTGACGTGCTTTTCGACAGTGCGGGGGCTGAGGTGGAGCCGATCGCCTATTTGAATATTAGAAAGACCTTCTGTCAGCAAATCTAGCACTTCTCGCTCTCGCTGCGTCAAAGTCGGAGCATTTTGGGTTGGAGATGCCCGTGAAGCGGAGCTATCCCGTAGGGAATCGCCTGTGTTTGACTTTTGAGTTAAAAAATCTGCTTCTGGCTGGCCATTGGCTCTGCTGCGTGCCTCTGTTGGCGTTGGTTCGGCTTCCGGGGAACGAGAGGGGGCCTGAGCGATTAGAGCGTAGCGATCGAGCAAAGAGCGAATAACCGCCCCCAATTCTTGGAGTTCAAAAGGCTTAGCCAGATAATTGTCGCACCCCATCTGATAGCCCCGAATCCGTTCCTGCGTGCTCGTGCGTTCCGTCAAAAAAATCACCGGCAGCAAGCGGAAAGCGGGACGAGTCCGAACTCGTCGCACGAATTCGTAGCCATCCATCTCGGGCATTGTAATGTCGGTAACAATCAAGTGGGGCTGAAATTCATCTACCAGGCCTAAAGCTTCTTTGCCGTTCTCAGCAGCGATTACAGAGTATCCGGTAATTTCTAGATAATCAGTAATTGACAAGCGAGTCGCGAAATCGTCGTCAGCAACCAGAATCGTTAATGGCATGGGGGAATTAAAAATTAAACATTAAAAGTGACTAATTTCACTTTTAATGTTTAATTCTACTGTTTAATTCTCTTGATAACTTGCAGTTAAAGTAGCCGGTTGTCCTAATTTGCCCTCCAAAGCTACGCCGCGCCCGTTGGCTGCCAAATGCCGCAGAGTTTTGTAAATTGTCTCGATTTGCTCTGGCTTTCCTGCTTTTTTGGCTATTTCTGCGACAGACAGAGGTTTTTGGGCGTCTTTGAGCACTTGCAGTACCCGTTGCTGCAAGTCCAACACAGCAGCGGCAGCTTTTTTGCCGGCTTCCACACCCGGTTGGTGATAGGCATTGACATTCACTAAGGAACCGTAAAAACCTACTGCTCTTTCGTAGAGGGCGATTAATGCTCCTACCGTCCGAGGGTTTACTTGCGGTATTGTCAGAGTAATCGAATCTCGGTGGTTTTCGTACAAAGCTTGTCGAGTTCCTTGCAACAAACCAGACAAATAATCTCCCGAGGTGACGCCGGTTTCTACTTCTGGGGAAATGCCTTGCCTGTCTTGTAAAACTTCGATAAATGTTAGAAAGAAATTCGGCACGCCGTCTCGCAGTTGCTGGACGTAGGCGTGTTGGTCGGTGCTGCCTTTGTTGCCGTAAACTGCGATGCCTTGATGAACTGTGTTGCCGTCTAAATCTTGCTGTTTGCCGATCGATTCCATGACTAATTGCTGCAAGTAGCGGCTGAACAATAGCAGTGAATCTTTATAGGGCAAAACTACCATATCTTTTTCGCCACGTCCGTTGCAAGCAAAATACCAGGACATTGCTAACAAGGCGGCGGGATTGTTTTTTATTTCGGTGGTTCTGGTAGCTTCGTCCATAACCTTAGCGCCGTCGAGCATCGCCTGAATGTCGATGCCTTGCAAAGCTGCTGGCAAAAGTCCTACTGCTGACAGTTCCGAAGTGCGCCCTCCCACCCAGTCGGCCATCGGGAAGCTGCCAATCCAGCCTTCGGATTTGGCTAAGTTGTCTAGTTTGCTGTCTGTTCCAGTGATCGCAACTGCCTGTTTGGCGAAGTCGAGTTTTTGGGCGGCGAAGGCTTTTTGAACTTCAATCATGCCGTTGCGGGGCTCGGGGGTGCCGCCGGATTTGGAGATAGTAATTACTAATGTGCTGGCGAGTTTGTCTTTGATTTTGTTGAGGATTCGATCGATCCCAGCGGGATCTGTGTTGTCGATAAAATGAATTGCTAGGGGCGGAATGTCCGGGGATAAAGCTTCGGAGACAAATTGGGGGCCTAGGGCGGAACCACCGATGCCGATCGAAATTATGTCGGTAAATTGCGGAGCAAATGGCGGTTTAATATCGCGGTTTTGAACTTTTTTGACAAATGTTTCGACTTGTGCTAGGCCTTCGACTATTTCTTGTTTTAATTCTGGAGTGGGAGCTAAATCGGGGTTTCGCAACCAGTAGTGGCCCACCATGCGGTTTTCGTCGGGATTGGCGATCGCACCTGCTTCTAAAGCTGCCATGTCTTTGAAAGCTTTGTCAAATTTGGGCTTCAATGCTGCTGCGAAAGCGTCGTCGAATCCCATGCGGCTGATATCGAGGTAAAGTCCCAATCCCTCGTGATAGTAAAGCCAGTCTTGATAGCGTTGCCAGAGTGCTGCGGCGTCCATAGGAATTCTCTACAATTTTTTTAATGTTCGATTGGCGTCGTCAGGAATCCACCAATTGTAGTTTAAAACGATCTGATGTACGGCTTTTGCAGAATCCCAATAAATTTAAGCATTAGTCGTCTGAAGGCAGCCGGAGCCGAAGCCAGCCAGAGCATTCGGCAGAATTAAACAAGAAAAATAGGACTGGCGCAACACTCTTAGTAGGTAGATAGCTCATTAATGGTCACAGCCCATAGATAGATCGAAGAGGCAAAGAGATTTAAGTGTAGTCGGTGTTGGCGTTTGGGCCCTGGTTTAACAATATTCAAATGCGGGCGATCGGACTCGGTAAAATAGGCTTTGCGGTCAGGTTAAATATACTTTTAGCTGTCACTCAATAATCGGCTAAAAGTATATTTAACAACGGTCAACTATCTGAAGTGTAGTATAATATACAGATATTAGAATTAAAGTGCGATCGACTATGCTTGCTCTATCTCCAGAATTAAAAGAAAGGTTAGCAACTCCGCTCAAAATCGGCGATTTTGAAGTTAAAAGCCGTGTCCTGCAATCGCCATTATCCGGGGTTACCGATTTGGTATTTCGCCGCCTGGTGCGACGCTACGCGCCGGATTCGATGATGTACACGGAAATGGTGAACGCTACGGGTTTGCACTACGTGAAGCAACTGCCGAGAATTATGGAAGTTGACCCGAACGAGCGCCCGATTAGCATTCAATTGTTTGACTGCCGGCCGGATTTCTTGGCAGAAGCGGCCCAGAAAGCAGTGGCAGAAGGAGCGGATACTGTTGATATTAATATGGGCTGTCCGGTTAACAAAATTACTAAAAACGGCGGCGGTTCTTCCCTGCTGCGAGACCCGGAAACGGCCGAGGCAATTGTGCGAGCTGTTGTGGAAGCGGTAGATGTTCCTGTCACCGTTAAAACTAGAATCGGTTGGACAGACAAAGAAATTAATATTTTGGAATTTGCGAAGCGGATGGAAGATGCGGGAGCAAAAATGATTACCGTGCACGGCCGCACTCGATCGCAAGGTTACACAGGCCCGGCAAAATGGGAGTGGATTCGTCGAGTTAAAGAAGTTTTATCGATTCCAGTTATTGCCAACGGGGATATTTTTTCAGTGGAAGCAGCGATGCGATGTCTGGAAGAAACCGGCGCCGATGGAGTGATGTGTTCGCGGGGAACTTTGGGCTATCCTTTTTTGGTCGGAGAAGTTGATTATTTCTTGAAAACTGGTGTGGAAAAGATAGCTCCGACACCAATTGAACGTCTCGAATGTGCTAAGGAACATTTGCGGGCTTTGTGGGAATATAAAGGTGAAAGCGGTGTTTGCCAAGCGCGCAAGCACTTAACCTGGTATGCTAAGGGTTTCCCGGGCGCTGGGGAATTGCGGGGCGTGTTGGCTGTGGTAGAAACGGTGGAACAAGGTTGCGATTCGATCGATCGCACGATCGAGCAATTGCCCGCATAAACCTTACCCGCAGATGTCAACTAGGGATTAGAGAAACAAAACCTGCCTCTGCGGGCTAAGATTTAAGACAAAGTTAAAAATTTGTGTGTGGGGGAAAGCATGGATTCCTTAAAAGGGCGAGATTTATTAAGTCTGGCAGATTTAAGCATTGACGAATTAAATTATTTGCTGGATCTAGCAACCAGTTTAAAATCGGGAATGGTCAAGCTCAAACGCAATAAAGTTCTCGGCTTGTTATTTTCCAAAGCTTCAACGCGAACGCGGGTAAGTTTTACGGTAGCAATGTATAAATTGGGAGGGCAAGTGATTGACCTTAATCCCAACGTTACACAAGTCAGCCGCGGCGAACCTTTGGTAGATACAGCTAGGGTTTTAGACAGATATTTAGACATTTTGGCGATTCGGACTTTCGAGCAAAAGGATTTAGTAACTTTTGCCAACTATGCGAAAATTCCTGTAATTAATGCACTGACAGATGACGAACACCCATGTCAAGTGCTGGCGGATTTAATGACAGTTAAAGAGTGTTTTGGCAAGCTAGAAGGATTGACGCTGACTTATTTAGGCGACGGTAACAACATGGCAAATTCGCTGATGTTGGGCTGTGCAATGACGGGAATGAATGTAAGAATTGCTTGCCCTCACGATTTCCAGCCGAATGCTGAGATAGTAGAAAAAGCTAAGAATATTGCTAATGGAAAAACAGAAGTTACTGTGACGGCGGACGCAGAAGCTGCAGTGAAGAATTCTCAAGTGATTTATACTGATGTTTGGGCGAGTATGGGACAGGAAGAGGAAGCCAAAATCAGGATTCCTTTGTTTGAACCCTATCAGGTAAATGAACAATTGCTGAAGTTAGCAGATAAGAATGCAATTGTACTGCACTGTTTGCCCGCACACCGCGATGAAGAGATTACTGATGCAGTGATTGAAGGCAGTCAATCGCACGTTTGGGATCAGGCAGAAAATCGGATGCACGCTCAGCAAGCTTTGCTGGCAAGCATTCTAGAAAGCGATTAGGAAGTAGCTAAAAATTAATCTTTCAAGCGGTTTTTAATATTCCCTTTAGGGCGGGCTAGAAGCCCACCCCACAAGAAATTTAATTTTTGTGGGACGGGCATCTTGCCCGTTCTTAATGGGGTTTTCAATTTGATATAATTGGTGGCAACATTTCTTGAATAGCGATATTGACAGTGGGAAATTGCAGCGGTGAAATGCTCGCAGTTTCCCCAAGAATTACTTCGCTTTGATAGCCATTTTCAGTAGGTTCTCGAAAAAGGTGCAGTTGTCGGTCGCCCACATTTAGCACCCAATAATCGGCAATTCCCGATCGCGCATAAGCTTTGGCTTTAATTTCGCGATCGAAAGTTAAGCTGCTATCTGCCACTTCGATAATGAGATATACCTCTGAGGGAGTGGGATGGTGAGTCGCATAGTCAAAAGGATCGATTCTGACTACGGCGATATCTGGTTCGGGTTCAGAATTGTCATCAAGGGCGATCGGATCTTGCATACGTACCCAAGCCAGATTTCTAAAAATGTATTGCAGCAATCTATCTGTACGCCCTAAAGCCGAGGTGTGAGCAGTTCCTTTTGCACTCATTTTGATGATATTTCCTGAAAGTAATTCGACTCGTTCCTCTGGGTGAAAGAATCCCAACTCTCCCAATTTATGATACTCTTTAACTGTCCATTTACGGAGCGTGAAAGCAGATTCTGTGATTAGCATATTTCGATTGATAAATTTATAATTTGATGTGGGATAATTTTATTTTAGCTTATGATATTAACTGGTTCCCAGGCTCTGCCTGGAAACCGATATCTAGAGGCTCAGCCTCGCAAGTTTTTATGGAAATTGGAGGCAGAGCCTCCGGATATGCGTTACCAGGCAGAGCCTGGTAACGAGTAAAGCAGTTAAGATGCTCCGAAATTGATTTTTGTTACTTCACCGGCGACAACATTAACTGTTTGTTGAATTTGACTACCGTCAACTTTCAACTGATAAGTTCCCGGAGAAAGCTCGATCGCCCCAAACCATCCTTTACCATCCGCGCGCAGTTGACGGACCTGGCCAGCAGCATCGATCGACTGCAATGTCAAGTTCGCAGCGTCGCAAGTTCGATCGCACCGCTGCAAATTGCCGGCGATCGCACCTGTAGTCGGCCGCGACTTCCAAGGCATATCGGGAACCGCTGCTGCTGTCGCCCACACAGGCTGAGTTTCATAGGTTTTGCCCGTCGCAGCGTCAACGTATTGACTCGGCTGCGAAAGCGCGGTGTAAAACAAATCGTTGCTTTGGGGAACGTATTTCCAAGGCTGGCGGGGCAAATCACCGCTACCGCCCGATCGCAGTTCCACATTCGTGTACACGTTGCTGCTAGCGTAGGAATAGAGCACTGTACCTGCGACGTAATTTCCTTTCGCAGACGGCCCTTCGGCGCGGCGAACCTGCGCTAGGGTGTCTTCGATGTAGTTGAGGTAATTGCCGGGGCCGATCGCAATTTGGCGGTTGTACTGGTGGTCTTTGGCGAACTCGATCCAGTGGTCATAAGCGACTTTTTGCGATGGTTTGTACTCGCGCTGGTAAGTCATCGGCATCGCCATGTCTAAGATCCCTTCTTCCAGCCAAGCGCGCCAATCCTGCAATACTTCTTTGTAAGGCTGCGTTTGATACCACCCTGCCTCGTTTTGCGGGCCGTCTCCCCAGGCGATCGTGGCGGCGGTAATTTTAACACGCGGTTTGATTGCAAGGCTTTCTACATAAAGCTTCCGCACTAAATTTGTTACCTGATCGCGCCGCCACTGCATCCACGCGGGATCGGTGGGTGCGGGTTTGCCCGATCGACCTGTTTGCTGATTGAAACGGGCGATCGCAGTCGGATTGTAGCCCCAAGTCGGCCCGCCGTAGCGCACATAATCCAACTGTACGCCGTCCACATCGTAGCGCTTCAGCAAGTCCAAATAGACGGAAACAGTATAATCTACGGCGTCTGGATGGCCGGGATCGAGGAAACCGGGTGATTCCCCCCCGTAAGTCAGCATTGCCCAATTGTCGCGGCCCGCGGCCGAAGGCCCGTGTTGTTGCCAAACGTGACCGGCGGGAAGTTTGCTGCCCGAGACCACTGGCAGCGTCACCATCCAAGCGTATACTTCAATGCCTGCGGCGTGGGCTTTGTCAATTACATCTTGCAGTGGATCGAAACCGGCCGGAACGTTGGGATCGAGGGTGCGGGGTTCGATCGCACTCGTGTAAAAAGCATCGCCACGGCGGCGGACTTGGGCGACGATCGCGTTGGCATTTGCCCGCTGCGCGTCTGCGATCAATTTTGTGACTTCTTGAGGGGTTTTGAAGCCGGGGTTGAAGGCGTCCACCCAGAAGGCCCGAAATTCGGCGGTTTGGGTTTGCGGGGGCATAGTTGCGTTAGCACGGGATGGGAAGTTGGAGAACCAACCAGGAGTCAGCAGAAAACTAATTGTTAAGCCAATCAGGAACAAGCTTGACAAAAAGAATGTTTTGGTATTTCGCATCAGAAATGTGTGAGAGAGCGTTTAACAGTCCTTTACGGACTTTTGGTTTGAGCGTCCGCTTGACATTTTCGCACAAGGGTACATTAATTGGGCAGATCGGTAAATAGTTGAGTAATACCGCTGGGAGAGTCGAGGATGAGATTAAAATTGACCTCGGCAAAATGGGCGATATTTTCCGATCTTTCAATATAGCGGTTGAGCCAGTAAATTGAATCCGCTACACCACTTAACATAGTTTTACAGGCTAAATAGGGTTTTAATGATTTTTATTTTGGCTGTATCAATGCCGCATTCAAGTTTGGAAATTGGAGTTAGGCTTTTCCACTTGCCTTTACTCGCGGTGAAGATAGCATCGGCTGTTTTTTCGGCATCAATATTTTCAAATCCTCCTATTTTATTAGTGTATAAGTAATTGAGACGATCGAAAATTTCATCTCTTGATGCACGTTTCACGCTAACTGCTTCAGGCGGTGGCGGCGGTGGCGCGAGTGGAGCAGGCGGCGAGAGATAGAATACTTTTGCTAAAGCATCTAACTTTTTACCCTTAGTAATGGAACATTTTAAGCTGGTAACAGGGTTAAAGTTTGACCAGGTTTCTCGATCGGCTGCTGAAATGCGATTAGTCGCTACAATGACATCCAATCCCTTCAATGCACTTCCTGGTTCTGCAACCAAATATCTAAGTGCAGCAAGAATAGTATCTCTTGATGCTGTGCTAAGGTTAACTTTGGGTATTACTTCCCTTGCCAAAATTTTAGCTTGCTCAATGTTTTTAGATTCTGGTTCAATGATTATGCACCAGACTCGCTCTAGTTCAGCTTGTTGAGCGACTGCATAAATAAAGGAATTGCTGACTACTTGATATTGATAATCACCTGTTTCTTTAACAATCACAGGAATCCAATTGTGTCCACCACCTTGCAGAACTGCCTCGGCTGCGGCGGTGATGATAAACTCAGATTCAGAGCATGGTTCCCCTGGTTCAATATCCGCTAATGGCAGGTGCATCAGCTTACCGATGTCATCATACTTACTCATTTCAAGAAATACTCCTTAATTAGACCAGAATAGTGTTCTAAAGCGATATTGTTGAGAAAGACAGCGGGAATGTGAGAGAAGGCAGCGTTGGCGACAGTAGCATAACTGGAAATACTGAAGATAGTTTTAATTTCTTTTCCAGGTGTAGATTTAGGCCAATAATATGGTAGCAGATCGAAGCCATCTTTTTTAGCTTGAGCGATTATTTTTCCAATTTCCTGATTTGCTGTCTGAAGGGCAGAATCTGTAATCTTCTCTCCATTGAAAAAGATTGGTAAGGCAATTGGCCCACCATCTCCTCTTACTTGTTTAATTTCAGGAATAAACTGCGTAATCACCCTAGCTGCATTGTGTAGTGATGCTAATCCATTATGCTTCGTAGGGATGAGAACAACATCCGACGCATAAACACTGCTTTGGCTGAAAAATAACCATTGGGTAGGGCAATCAATCAATATGTAATCATATTGAGAAACAAAAGGTTTAAGGATATCTCGCAATCTTTTTGCACCTTTTTGAATTTTTGATTCAGCTAGACGCTGATCTGTAAACTCTTCCATGTCATCACTTGAGGGAATCACGTCAAAAAAATGTATAATTTTTCCTCGCTTGTCCTTGTGATTAAAATTAACAACTGTTTTGTTAACATCTGCTTTTGTATCAGTCAGACAGTCAGATAAAGTAATAGCTCCTACGTCTAGACCAAGAGTTCTAGTTAAATCTCTTTGTGAATCAAAATCAACGACGAGAACATTCTTTTTCTGTTTTCGCAAAATTGCTGCTAAATTGAGCGTTGTTGTCGTTTTGCCCACTCCTCCTTTATTGTTATAGATACAAACCGTCAATGCTCGGGGCGGGTTGTCAATCAAAGATTTGATATGTTGGACAATAGCACTAATATTACCTTTATTAATCAGAGTGCAAGCAGTTGCAGGAATTACAACTTTCCCATGCCTCCGAAATAACTGGATATGAATGCCATTAGTAATAATGCCCCATTGAGCCATTTCGCAGTTAGGAGATAGCAGATATTTTTTAATCTGTTCCCTAGTAGTGTTATATTTGGGAGTACCTTCGGCCAAGTTAATTTTAGCCCCTGTCGCTATTGCCCGTCCCTTGCCTTCAACAAGTAAGTAGGGAGCGACACCAGAAAACAAAAACTTATCAGTTCCAATATTTTTACGAGCAGCGAAATCTACTGTATCAGCACTTCGACCTGTTGGAAACTGCGGAAACTGCATTTCATTTTTAGTGAATCCAAGTGCTTCTATCAGAACCGAAACAAATTGAGAGTTGACGATCGCTTCACTGGCATTGTCGGGAATACCATCTAAAACTTCGTTCCAGTTGATAGTTGTCATAACTTAGACCTAGATACTTAAGTAAAATCATAACGCTTGGTTTTAGTTTGTGTCATCGTTAGCTACCTCCCGATCTAGCTATATGAACAGTCAACATACTTTTGGAAAAGTTATATATTTTCGAGTGCGCTTGACATTTTCGCACATCGGTGCAATTTTGGGTGAAAATAAACTGAACTGGCGATTCCCTACGGGATAGCTGCGCTTCACGCACTTTTTGAACAAATGATACTACCGCACTTTCAAACGCTAGCCCTTCCGGGTAACAGCTACTCAACAGCAAGCAATTTACTCGATCGAGTAAATTGCTTGCGCCCAGAATTGCGATCGGCAACATCACCTAATTTTCTGGATACTTTCTTGAACTGTGAAGGATACGGAGAATTTCTACGTTTTCTTCTTTTACTCGATAGATGATGAGATAAGAGGTATTGGAAATGACAAGTTCTCTAGTAGCTTCTACGCGACCAACTCGACCCATAAAAGGAAACTCTGCGAGTTGACCTACAGCACCCTGAATCCTTAAAATTAATTGCCTTGCTGCCTCGGGATCGTCTTTAACAATATATGCGTGAGCCTGTTCTAGATTTCGCAAAGCTTGTCGCAGCCACTTAATTTTCATTAGTCAATTTGACAAAAACTGCTTGGACTTCATCATCGCTGGCAAAGTCTCCAGCTTCGGCCTCGGCAACACCTTTGTTAATCTCATCGAGCAGCCATTGATAATTTTCTAGGTAAGAAGCGATCGCTTCGTTCAAAACATAAGTTAAATCGCGATCGGTGACAGTAGCGATCGCCTTCAGCGCCTCTTTTTTTTCGCTATCAAGGAGAAATGTAAAATTTTCTTGACTCATGGCTGCCCTTTGCTGTTATGGGAAGAGAGTAAACTGCTACTATGATAGCGTAGAGATTCCTATTTTGGCGAAAATAAACTGAACTCGCGATCCTCTTCGAGGGCTTCGCTAACGCACTTTTTGAACAAATGATAGTACCCCACTTTCAAACCCTAGCCCTTCCGGGTAACAGCTACTCAACAGCAAGCAATTTACTCGATCGAGTAGATGGCTGGCGCCAAGAAGCAACCCGAAAGTTGCAGCAAAGCCAGAGAGGAGAAAAAGGACAATTTTTAACACCTTCCTCAGTCGCAAGTTTGATGGCGGGAATGTTTGAATTTAACTGTCCCGATATATCGCTTTTAGATGCCGGTGCAGGAATTGGTTCCCTGTTAGCAGCAGTTGTTTGCGAGCTTTGCCAGCGCCCAAACAAACCGCACAGCCTGCACGTTACAGCTTATGAAATTGACCTTATTTTGATTGAATACCTCAAGCAAACCTTAGAATTGTGCAGTATTGAATGTCAGCGTTTTGGGATATCTTTTAACTCTGAGGTTCGCGAAATTGATTTTATTCAAGACAGCGCCGATATGTTGCAGCCCAATCTATTTACACAACCAGTAAAACGGGAATTCACCCATGCAATTATCAATCCTCCCTATGCCAAAATAGACGCTAAATCCCAAGCCCGAACCTTGCTGCGTTCTATAGGACTAGAAACCAGCAATCTCTACGCTGGCTTCACAGTTGCGGCCGCTCACCTGCTCAAACCAAACGGTGAATTAGTATCGATTACTCCCCGCAGCTTTTGCAATGGTTTATACTTTCGAGATTTCCGCAAAGTCTTCCTTCAAATGATGGCTTTACGCCAAGTACACATCTTTGAATCCCGACAGTTGCCATTTCGCGATGATGCGGTGCTGCAAGAAACTATTATTGTGCGCGCCACCAAACAAATAGAACAGCCAGATACTGTACTAATTACCTCAAGCAGCAGCGCGGGCGACGACCTGGTTTTGTCTCACCAACTGCCCTATACCGCCCTAATTAATCCCAATGATTACGAGCAATTTATTCGGATTTTACCTGATTCTGTCAGCCAGAAAGTAGCCGAGCAAATGGCTCAATTTACTTGCACCCTAGAGGAATTAGGCTTAATAGTTTCTACCGGAAAAGTTGTAGATTTTCGTGTTCGCTCTGACTTGCGACTAAAACCTGAAAACGGTACAGTTCCGCTGATTTATCCCGCACACTTCTGGGCTGGCGGTGTTGAATATCCCACAGCAACGAGAAAGCATCAAGCTTTAGCTGTCACGGAAAAAACTGCTGCACTCCTCGTACCTAACGAACATTATGTTTTGAGCAAGCGCTTCTCGTCAAAGGAAGAGAAAAAGCGGATTGTTGCAGTTGTCTGGGATGCCAATAAAATTAATAGTTCTCGCGTTGGTTTTGAGAACCATTTGAATTACTTTCACCAACAGGGACGCGGATTAGACCTCACCCTGGCGCGGGGATTAGCCGTTTATTTAAATTCGAGTTTGGTAGATGCGTTTTTCCGACTGTTCAACGGACACACTCAAGTTAATGCTACGGATTTACGCAATTTGAAGTATCCTAATCTAGAGCAATTACTTTTACTTGGCGCTCAAATAGGAGAAATATTTCCTACACAGCGGGAGCTCGATCGACTTGTCGAGAGACAACTGCTTAACGCGACCAATCCGTTAGAAAATAGTCCAATGACAATCAAGAACCGTATTGATGAATCTCTAGAAATACTTGCAGCGCTGGGTTTTCCAAAAGGTCAGCTTAACGAACGTTCCGCCTTAACCCTTCTGGCTTTGCTTGACCTCAAGCCAAAGGAGGCTTGGGAATTGGCAAAATCTCCACTTCGGGGAATCACACCAATTATGGAATTTATGGAGCAGCAATACGGTAAAAAGTATGCGCCAAATACGCTGGAAACAGTGCGCCACCAGACTGTGCATCAGTTTCTAGATGCAGGTTTAATTGTTGTTAATCTTAACAGTCCCGAACGTCCGGTGAATAGTCCAAAAACGGCATATCAGATAGAAGAAAGTGCTCTCGAACTGCTGCGAACTTATGACTCTTCTGACTGGGAAAAAAATGTTCGCGCTTACCTCGTTCATTTTAAGGGAGAAAAATTATTGCAGGCTTATTCCAAAAATGAAAATATTTGTGAGTCCCAAGGATGCTAAAATGCACTATTTATATGGCAGCCGCTGGCATCGAAATGGCATATACTGTGATGCAAGCGGTTTAGTTGACCGGAATTGTCGATCGCACTCAGTAAATCAAATAAGTAACTAGGTAAAATATCTCTGCAATGGAAAAAAAGCATAACGCTGGATTGTGGGTATCAGTATTATACTTCGCTCAAGGTCTCCCTTACACCGTCGTTAATTTAATGTCGGTGATTTTTTTGAAAGGTATGGGAACCAGCAACGAATTGATCGGATTGACAAGTCTTTTGTCTTTTCCTTGGGTTTTAAAAGGTTTGTGGGGGCCAGTTGTTGATTTGTATTCCACGAAACGCAAATGGATTTTAACAACCGAAATTATTTGTGCTTTTCTGTTTGCTTTCCTGGCTTTTGGCGTATTAACGCCGGCACCGATTATTATATCGCTTGTTATCTTTACTGCGATCGCATTTGTATCAGCTACTCACGACATCGCCATTGACGGATTTTATTTAAACACTCTCAATAAAGACCAGCAAGCCTTGTTTGTCGGGGTTCGCAACACAGCTTATAGAGGTGCTGTCATTGCCGGTAGCGGTGTATTGGTGTTCTTAGCCGGGAAACTGGCCGAACAGCATTTAGTCACCGGAAATACAGGCGACACCAAAATATATCAAGACATTCCGCTGTCACTTTTCGGTTCGGATTTTAGCGTGTCTGCGCTTAACTACGGATGGGCGACAGCCTTTGGCATTTGTGCCATTATGTTTGTGCTGATATATCTCTTTCAGCGGTGGTATCTTCCCTATCCGAGAAATTACGCTTTGGAATCCGGCGCCCCCCAACAAACAACAAGCTTTATCGAAGCATTTAAAACATATTTTAAGCAAGATAAAATTGGTTGGATTGTTACTTATGTCTTAATTTTTAGGTTGGGCGATGCCTTGACGTTTAAAATGGCTCCGCCATTTTTAATGGATAAAGTGGAGAAAGGAGGATTAGCAGTTTCTACATCGGACATGGGTCTGTTATCGGGTACGATCGGGGTAATGTTTCTGTTAATTGGAGGGTTGCTGGGCGGCTATTTGATTGCTAAACAAGGATTGAAAAAATGGATGTGGCCGACGGCAATTCTGCAAAATTCAACTAACGTGCTGTATTGGCTGTTGGCAATCCATCAGCCGGGGATTGAATGGGCTTATGCCGTAAATTCGATCGAGCAATTTACTTACGGACTGGGCGTAGCTGCCTATACAGTGTTCTTGATGCGGACTGTCCGCCCTGAATACGAAGCATCTCACTATGCAATTACAACGGCTTTTATGGCGGCAGGAGTGCTGATTCCGGGCGTTTTTAGCGGCTACTTGCAGGCGAATCTCGGCTATCAGAATTATTTTTTGATGAGCGCGCTGGCTGTGATTCCCGGTATGCTGACGATTTTCTTTCTGCCCTTAGAAGATGAGAAAAAATTAGCATCTATGCCCAGGCCTGGACTGGACGATTTCGATTAATATCAAGTCCGATCGCTATAATTATCAGAGCCGGGTGGGGCGGGTTTACCCGCGTTGCACAATTTGAGGATGATTCTTGTGGGGTGTCCCGCCTGCTGTGAAAATACACTGGACGGGCGGGACGCCCATCCCACAAAACAATCAAAATCATCCCGCAATTATGCCACGCCGGTTTACAAATGTCTGCACTACTTTTGGAGATTTCGGTCAACCCCTCCCTACAGGAATATTGATGTTTTTAATCAGGGAATGAGTATAAATTGTCGGTGTTTGTTTTCCTAAAATAAAATAAGGACACAACATTGTTGTGTCCCTACCGAATATCAGTATTGCCAGCCGCCAATTAAATCGCAATAAAATCACTAGCTGTTAGCGGACTACTTGGAATGCCCGGAATACTGGCAAGAACTTCGCCATTACGGGCCAGTTCAATCGTCGTTATAAAATCGCCTGGAGTAACTCTCAATTGGTTGAAGCTCAAACCTCCGCTCAAACCGATTAAATCTTGACCCTTTTGAAAGTCTACAAGTGTATCGGTACCGGCACCTGCTCCTAACACAAATACGTCGCGTCCAGCGCCACCAATTAAGAGATCCGCACCCGCTGCGCCAATGAGTGTATCGTCTCCTTCTCCACCGCTCAAATTGTCATCCCCTTTGCCACCTAATAGCAGGTCGTTGCCGCTGCCACCGCTGATAATATCGTTGCCTTTGTTGCCGTTGAGAGTGTCGTTTCCCCCATTGCCAGTGATAATATCGTCCCCTGCCAAACCAAATGCTGTATTGTTAGCATCGTCGCCTACTAAATTATTAATTTGGGAGAGATCGAGAGCAGTTTTCATTGCCACAACGTTTGCTAAAAATGAGGTTCCCGGAGTGGTTCTTAATTTCTCTAAACTACTGCGCGATTCCAGCGATTTTCCCAAGGCGGGCAGTGTAAAGTCTAAGCCAGCTAACAGTTCTACATAATCTGAATCTGTAAAAGTGAAATCAGGGCGGTTTAACTGGTCTACAGAGATTTCTGTCTGAGTCAAGCCGGGAGGGGGAGAAGTTAATAAACCGCTTTGGGTGTGCTTGTCCAAGACAAGTAGCGGGTTGATAATCGGGTTAGTAAATGTTTGAAGAACTACTTTTCCGGGGAGAAAAGCTTCTCCTCCCAAACTAACAAAATCGCCGCTAACTATGTAGTGAGTTACCTTTTTTCCGGCACCGGCTTTCTGCTTAAATGAATTGACTGTACTCTGAGCAACTCCCGGAGAATTGAACGTGACAACATCTCCGATAGTAGAGGTAAATTCAGTGGCGGCTAGTTGCGTTATGGCGCCGCCCAAGCTGTGTCCGAGAAGGTCTGGTGGCAAGCGGCGGGGGTTTTTGGCTGTATCTTGACTGATTTGTGTCAGCCAATTTCCTAAGGCTTGTTTGTTGGCTTCAAATTGGTTGAAACCGGCGCCGCGCGGGTCTGCGTTGGCAAGATCGTCTGTGGGCGAGTCAGTTCCACGAAATACCAAAACAGGGGGTTTGTCTGGGGTGGTGGAAATTAAGCCGATCGCGTGAAATCCAGTTCCGGGATCGTCAAAGGTGCGATCGATTTGGTAGCCAGCAGCGCTCAAACCTGTTTGAACTAAAGTTTGAGACTGGGGGTTGTTATCTATGTAAACAAGTTGCTTGGCTATAGTTTCGTAAGCGGCGGGAGAGGAGGGCATATTTTTTTATTTCCTGTCGTTAGATTGGGAATTAGTGTTTAAGCTACTTAATTAAGTTTACTGTAAACTCCGGTTATTAACCATATTAATTGGTCATATTTCGTTGCTTTTTATGGGCAGATTTAGCAGATTTTTTTTTGTGAATACAAAGAATTTTGCTACAAAACCCACCCCGGTTTCGCGCCACCAAAACTACAAATTTTTCTCGCCCTCAAGCTATACAAAATCTACCCGCGTAATATTGCTTGCCACTACGCCTCTGAGAGTAGCAATAATTTCCCCAGTAATCGGGATACTAATTAAAGCTCCGTCATCCGCTTGGGTTACTCTAATTTGAGGAAAAGTTAGACCCCGCGACAGTACAATTAAATCTTCACCATCTTGAAAATCTAAAATCACATCTGCTCCGCCGCCGGGTTCCAATACAAAGCGATCGCGCCCCGCACCACCAATTAAAAAATCGTTGCCAAACTCACCGGAAATCAAATCATTGCCGTCGCCACCCTCCAAATAATCGTTATCTCTGCCGCCGTACAAGAAATCGTCGCCATCACCCCCGATGATGCTGTCATTACCTCGATTGCCTCTGAGAGTATCGTTACCGCCGTTGCCGATAACTGTATCCTCTCCAGGGCCCCCCGTAGCAGTATTGTTGCGAGCGTCCCCTAATAAATAATTCGGTTGCAAGGGAGCTAAACCGTATTGCATTTCTCTGATAAACTGCACAAAAGAAAATTCGGGTGCTGTTCTCACACTCTCTGCACCGCCTCTGCTTCTGATGGCGACTGACACATTGGGCAGGGCGAAATTCATCGCAGCGATAAACTCGTTAAAATCTGAATCGTTGTTATAAGTAAATTCGGGACTGTTTAATTGTTCTACGGAAATTTGCCTCTGCAAAAAACCCACGGGCGGAGTAGTTAACAACTTTTCAGTTCGATGTTTCGCCAAAACAGTTAAGGGATTAATACTCGGGTCTGTAAAACTTTGGATAAATACTTTACCCGGGATAAATGCTTCGCCAAACAAGCTGACTACATCTCCGCTGACAATGTAGTGAGTGACATTTTTGTTGCCTGCCCTGCTGAGATTTCTCCGAAAAGTGTTGAATGTACTCGCTGATACTCCCGGAGAGTTGAAAGTAAAGATATCGCCGGTCAGAGATGTGTATTCGGTTGCTACAATTTGAGCGACTGCTCCGCCCCAACTGTGCCCGATGACATCGGGCAATAATTTGTTGGGGTTTTTACCAGTATTTTGACCGATTTCGGTGAGCCAATTTTTGATATTATCTTTGTTTTTTTCAAATTCAGGTAAACCAATGTCCCGCGAGTCGGAAAAGATAGCGTCGCCGTCGATGAAGTCTGTACCTTTAAATACGAGGGCGGGCGGGTTTTCGGGATTCGATGAACCGAACCCGATCGCATAAAAGTTGGTTTCTGGGTCGTCGAATATGCGATCGATATAGTAGCCATTAGTATCCAGGAAACTCGAAACTTCATTTTGCGCGCTAGGCTTTTGATTCAAAAAAACAATTGACTTAGCCAGAGCTTCATAAACAGCAGGCGAGGCACTCATAATATTATATTTTGTGTTTGTTGGTATTTGCGATCGCTCAAGCTTGAGCTAAGTGTCCAATCAACCATTATAGCTGACAAGATTTGTATGGTACACTTGATAATATCAACTCAATAATCAAGTTTTTGCGGTTATGGCAATCATTCGTCAATACATTGCTCCATTAATAGCGATATTAGTATTTTTCCTGGCTCTGGTAGCAGTCAGCGCTCGCATCTTTTTGCCGGCTGACATGGCGGCCCCCGCACCGATTGAGGAAGCGATCCCCCAAAAGCAAGCGGCAGTAGTGAATCCAATTTTCTTGGGGCTAAATTATTCCGCTTTCCGTGTCCGCTGAGCTGATGTCTGGTCAACTAATACCGGGTTACGGGCTGCGCTCAGGATCGGGACTCGATCGGGCAAAACTGGTAAAGTTTATGCACCGGACTTACCGAGAGCTTTACCCGGATGGGGAATTGGGACATTTGGCTCAAACTGTCGAGCAGTATTTTTCTAACCAGACGCCGGTTTGGTGGGTAGAGTGCCAGAAAAACAGCCAGGAAGAGGCAGAAATTTTGCCGGGGCTTCCCTCGCAGTATCTCAATCCCCAATCTCAAGCCCAAAATCTGACATCGGTTGTTGGATGTTTGTGGTTGGGAAATGCGATCGACCAAACCACCGGAGAACGCTACGCTCACATTTTTTTGCTGTACGTAGCACCGGAACATCGCCGTCTAGGACTCGGTGCAGCTTTAGTTATTCATGCTGAAAATTGGGCGCGGGAAAGGGGCGATCGGCAAATTGGTTTGCAAGTATTTCTGAGCAATCAGCCTGCGGTGAATCTCTATCAAAAATTAGGCTATCAAAGTCATTCCCTCTCGATGCTCAAATCCCTTTGAAATATAAATTATACTGGTTTGGAATCAGGGCTAAAGTCCTGATTCATCCCAATTATGAGGACTTCCGTCCTCACTACAAACTTAAGTAACAGCAGAGATATTCGTTTGTAGTAAGGATTTTAGTCCTGATTCATCTAAATTATGAGGACTTCAGTCCTCACTACAAACTTAGATGACAGCAACTATGAGGACTTTAGTCCTCGCTACCAACTTAGGTGACAGCAGAGGTATTTGTTTGTAGTAAGTCATATGTTGCACCATTCTCAATTAGCATTTTATGAACAGGCTTTTCGGCCTGTTCCACAACAGATAAATTTTCTTGTGGAACAGGCCGAAAAGCCTGTTGCTGACAAGGGTGCTAGATATCAGTAGTAAGCTACTGCGCGCGCACCCTACAATTATTGACTGCTGACTGAGTTGCTTAGGAGCATCCTCTGTGCGGTAAAGTTTTTTTATGAACAATAACGACTACTCCAACGCCCTTGATACTGACACGGAACTGGAAAGCCCTTTGGATCAATTTGACGAATCCGAACCCCCGCTGCCAGATCCCGAGGAAATGCTGCCTTTGCTGGAATCCCCGGAACCTCAGCACCGGATGATTGCGGCGCGGGCTTTTTGCGAACTGCAGGACGATCGAGCAATTTCGCATTTAATTAATTTATTGAGAGACGGTTGCCCCTTGGTGCGGGTGAGCGCGGCTTATGCGTTGGGGCGAAATCCGAGTCCCGATGCTGTGGAACCGCTGATTCTTCAGCTCAACCGCGATTGGAACGGTTACGTTCGCAAAGGGGTAGTTTGGGCCTTGGGAAATTGCAGGGACCACCGCGCTTTACCATCTTTAATTGATGCTCTGAAAACTGATATTTCGGCGGTGCGTTTGTGGGCGGCGAGTTCTCTAGGTCAAATGGCAAAGGTTGGTTACTATGTGGTGATTACTGCGATTCCGCCGCTAATTCAAGCGCTGCGGGGAGATTCTGTATCTGCGGTGCGGAGCAACTGCGCTTGGGCGATCGGGCAACTGGCTCGCGAATTGCCGAATAATATAGTGTACGCTGGGGCGATGGACGGTTTGATTGAAGCTTTAGAAGAAGATGAAGATATGGGCGTGCGGGAAGATGCTAAATCTTCACTTTTGCGAGTTGGCGACCCGCGCGGATTGCAGATAATTGAAGACTTAGAAATGGAAGGACTTTTGTGATTTAAGCGCCCCCATGACCAATTACCCACTATTAATTATGCCTTTCATCAGTGCTAAAACAGATTTTGGTTTCAAAAAAATTTTTGGGTCGCCCCAGAGCAAAGACATTTTGATTAGCTTCCTCAATGCCATGCTCTATGACGCACAGCCAACCATTGAAGACTTAGAAATTATTGACCCTTACGCCGCGCCGAGCGTTACTGGATTAAAAGACACTTACCTGGATGTTAAAGCCAAAATTACAGGCAACAAAACTGTGATTATCGAAATGCAGGTAATAAATGTAGAAGCTTTTACTAAACGGGTAGTGTACAATGCCACCAAAACCTACGCAACTCAACTCCGACCCAGGGAAGGATACTCTAAATTAAATCCTCTGATTGCTTTAACAATTACAGATTTTATTCTATTTGACAATACCGAAAAATTTCTTACCCATTTTGTCTTTAAAGAACTCGAAGAAAACTTCGAGTATTATAACAGAGAAATCGAATTAGTGTTTGTCGAACTGCCCAAGTTTAACAAAGAACTAGAACAAGTCGAAAACATAATTCAAAGCTGGATTTATTTTATCAAAAATGCTCCCCTATTCGATGAAATTCCGGAAAAATTCGCATCAATTCCCGAAATTCAAACAGCTTTTTCCATCGCCAGCAGAACTAATTTAACCCTTAAGGAATTAGAGGAATTGGAAAAGCGGGAAATGTTTTTTGAAGATCAGCGCGGTGCTATTATTAAAAGTCGCCAAGAAGGCATAATTGAGGGGCAAACAGCATTAATCCTGCGTCTACTCGTGCGGCGCACTGGTGAAATTTCGCCGGAAATTCAAACTCGCATCCAGCAGCTATCTCCCGAACTCTTGGATAATTTAGGAGAAATCTTGCTCGATTTTACCAGTCAACAGGATTTGATAGCTTGGCTTGAATCGGCTTCAGCATGAATTTATAAACTTTGCACTCCTGATAGTAAATCCGGCTTTAATACCCCCTTTATTCTTTAGCCGCAGCAGGCGGAATTTGTTTGTGTAATAGCGGTTTCAACCGCCGAATTTCTAATCTAATAGGTCGGGTTCCCGGCGCACAATCATGTCATAAAGCGGTTGAAAGCTAAACCATCCCATGCGGTGAGACCCTACTTGCTGCTGTGTTAAACGCGCACATTCTGGCTTGATGAGAATTGGTTTTCCCGCAGCTTCGGCCATTAACTGCGCTTGACAAGAACGTTCCATTGCAATAAACCACCAAGCTGCTTCATCTACTGTTTGACCTACTGTTAACAGTCCGTGATTTTGTAAGATAATGGCTTTTTTATCACCTAAAGTTTTGGCGATGCGTTTAGCTTCTTCTATTTCCAAAACAACTCCGGTGTAATCGTCAAATAAAGCTTGGTCTTCATAAAAAGAACAAGCATCTTGCGTCAGGGGGTCAAGCAGGCGACCCAAACTCGACCAACTTTTGCCGTAGGGAGAATGAGCGTGGGCTGCTGCAATTACGTCGGGGCGGGCGCTGTGCACTTGGGAATGAATGGCAAATGCTGCTTCGTTTACGGGTTTATTTCCTTCAACAACTTCGCCTTTGTGGTTGACTAAAATTAGGTCGCTGACTCGAATTAAACTAAAGTGCATTCCAAAAGAATTGACCCAGAAATGGTCTAGGTGTTCGGGGTCGCGGACGGTGATGTGTCCGGCAATTCCTTCGCTGAATCCGAAGCGGGCAAATAATCGGAATGCGGCGGCTAAACGCTGTTTGCGGTGGCGGCGTTCTTCTTCAAGTGAGTTGAATGTTGGGGGTTGAAAAGTGACTTTTGGAATTTTTAATGCAACCATATATTTTATTAGTAAAAAGACTGGAGGCATATTCTCGGAATCGGCATTCCCAGTCAGAGACTGGGAACGAGATAACTGGACTTGCCAATTGTGGGCCCGGCATCTTGGCTGCCTTACTAAACTGCGATTTCACTGAGACGCAAACCTGCGATGTTTTTGCAGTCAAAGGTAGCGTTGTTGCCGGGGAGACGTTCTATTAATTCGATGATTTGTCCGGCGGGGTTTTGTAGAAACCACTGGGTTAATGAGCCGGAGTTTAAAGGACGCTCTGATAGCGGTTTAAAGTTTTTGTTTTGCCATATTATAGCAGCATTCTGCACGTTTTCGACTCGAATCGCGACGTGGTGAACTGCTTCTAATCCTCTTTCTTGCTGGAAGCGGTCTGTTTGGTCGCCGGCTGCGTGGGGCGCATCTAATACTACTAAGCCGCCTGCTGGCATTAATAAGGTCATTAAATGCAGCCACAAGTCGGAGGGAACATTAATGTTTTCCGCACAAAAGTTGAGCGGGAACAAGTCGGGGCCTTCAACTGTTTTGGCGCCGAAGGGGTAAAAAGATTCGGCGTAGTTTTCGAGTTCGGTGCGGCTAGGGAATGTGAGGACAAAGTGGTCGATCGCAACTTGTTCGTCGTACAGGTGCGTCTCAAACGTCCAGGTTGTTAAAAATTCGGGTTCGATAAATTTGGGGTTGAATTCCAGCAAGCCATTTTTTTCGATGAAAGGTGAGTCAAAATGGCTGTCAAGGTTGCGATCGAACTTTAGGGTTTTTAGATTCAAGTTTTTCATGTATCTCACCCGAGGTTAACTCCGCAAAACTGCGAATTTGGTCTACAAGCTGAAGTGGACACACATTTGGTGCGCCTTAATTCAAAAATAACACAAAATTTAATACAGGCAAGCCGATCGCGCGCTCGCAACTCTCAAACCTTTATATAGCAAATACCCCGCAATCTAAAATCTAAAATCTACAATCTACAATCGGATGGTTTGCCGATCGCGTTTCCGGCCAACCACGCTGTAGTCCAGGCACTTTGGAAGTTGAAACCGCCCGTCACGCCGTCGATATCCAAGATTTCGCCCGCAAAGAAAAGTCCGGGACAGCGGCGGCTTTCCATTGTCTTAAAATCGACTTCTTTGAGGTTGACACCGCCGCAGGTGACGAACTCTTCTTTAAATGCGCCTTTTCCGGCAACCTGATATTCGCCTTGAACGAGTTCTTGCAGGAGGCGATCGAGGGTTTTGTTAGATAAGTCGGCCCAGCGTTTTTGCTCATCAATGCCGATCGAACTTGTCAAGCGTTCCCAGAGGCGGCGCGGCACCGGAAACGGACAGCTAGAAACAATCAATCGGTGCGACAACTGCGACTTAACCGCTAGCAGTTGCTGCCGCAAAACTTCCGCATTGTACTGGGGAAGCCAATTAATCAGCACAGAAGTCTTATAATGGCGATCGTGCAAAAATCTCGCACCCCAAGCCGAAAGTTTGAGTACAGCAGGTCCGCTTAAACCCCAGTGAGTAATTAGCAAAGGCCCGCTTTGTTCTAATTTAGCTCCCGGCAACTTCACCTTAGCATTAGGAACAGAAATTCCGGCTAAATCTTTGATTCTGCTGTCGGAAATATTAAAAGTAAATAGAGAAGGAACGGGCAGTTCTACAGTATTACCTAACTCTTTTGCCCACTTATAACCCGACGGATTGCTGCCTGTAGCGAGAAGAATGCGATCGCACTTAAAACTCTCCCCCGACTTCAACTCAATTTCAAACCTAGGGGCGGTGTCCCCCTGTTCGCCCTGTGCGGTGTTGCTCGTTAATTTCTTTACTGAAACTACTGCATCGCCGGTGCGAATTTTCACGCCTGCATCCTCAGCAGCCCGAATCAAACAGTTAACAATTGTTCCCGAATCGTCTGTGGTCGGAAACATTCGCCCGTCTTCTTCTGTTTTCAACTTCACACCGTGACCTGCAAACCATTCTACAGTATCGCGGGGTTGAAATCGAGTAAAAGCACCGCGCAAAGCTTTCCCTCCTCTGGGGTAATTCTGCACTAAAACACCGGGGTCAAAACAAGCGTGAGTCACATTGCAGCGCCCGCCGCCAGAGATGCGAACTTTTGCCAAGAGTTGTCGGCCAGCTTCTAGTAAAGTGACGCGGGCCTGCGGGTAGGTTTTGGCACAGGTAATTGCACTAAAAAAACCAGCAGCACCGCCGCCGATGACTGTAATTTTGAGCATTCGATCGGACAAATTTTTTCTCGCTTATTCTGGTTCAAAATCGGATTTTGCCGCCCCGCAAGTGGGACAAACCCAATCGTCGGGGATATTTTCAAAGGGTGTACCGGGATCTATGCCTCCGTCGGGGTCGCCTACTTCTGGATCGTAGACGTAATTGCAAACTGTACAAACGTATTTTTGCATTTGCTTAACTCAATTTTATATTGTAAGCCTATAGATTGTACTTGAGAACGCAACCTAGTGCAATACCAATTTCAAATCGTAATGCGACTTTCGGCAATTCCCAAATTATTAAAAATTAAGTTTTTAATAATTCTCAATTCTAAAACTTAATTAAGTCTTGCACAATTCTAAAATCTAAAATCTAAAATCTAAAATCGTCAAAGCCTCCAGAACCGCCGTTCTAGAGGCTTGATTGTATTTTTTATTAGTTTAGTGCGATTGCCAGACTAGACTTTCGCTAAAGGCTTGGTCCAAACGCCGTTTTCATCTTCTTCATACTGCTGGTGAATGGCGTCCCAAGCGGTGTGTTCGGCTTGTATCGAGTCGTTGCTTTCATCAAATGCGGCGTTGTATGATTCCATAAAGGTTTTTTGAGCAGCTTCCGACAGGTGCGATCGCACTTCTGGAGACAAGTCTGCCGGACTATTGCAGCGACCTTTGACGGCGCGCGGCAGCGTCATTTCGCTAACTGAAACTTCTTCGCCACCTGCACTTTCTAGCAAGAGTTGAAATTCGCCCGATTTATCTGCGGGAACTTCTGCCATCACGAGAAATTCGCCTGCTTCAACGCGGGTTTGATAGATAGTTGCTTTGTCTTCGGGCATTCCCAAAGCGACTAAAGCGGAAACTAGACCAGCACCGGCCGAACCTGCGATCGCGCCACTAGCTGCACCCAACAGTACAGCACCCAGCGGACCCGCCGAGACTACTGCACCGACAAAGGGAATAAACAGCACGCCGACGCCTGTTAGCAAACCCAAAAAAGAACCGAATAAGGAACCAAAAATCGCCCCACTTCGCAGACCCCCTAAAATCACATCTTTTTTAGTAAGAAAGCCGGCAATTCTAGTTTTAGACTGAAAGTTTTTTCCCATGACTGAGATGTGGTCGCGGGAAACTCCGCGATCGAGCAACCGCCGAATTACACCGTCTAATTGTTCTTCTTCCTTAAATACGGCTGAAACTGTTCGTTCGGCTAAATATTCCTCGGTCATTTTACCTCCTTGATGGTTGGTCGATTAGTTATGCTGGTTTTCAGTATAGGAGGACGCTGGAGGGCGATCGCATCGACCTTGAGATAGAGGTCGATTATCGGATATAGTTTGAGGCTCTATCAAAAGAGTTAATAATTTTTGTATTGGAGATAGCTCATCTTTTACTAACAGTTATTCAGCTCTACTATAAGCTACAAACTATTCCTATCCTCTTCTATTGTAACGGCTTAAGTTTGGTCGTATATGCAGATTCCAAGCGCTCCCACTCAGCGTTTCTGGCTCCTATATCCGCGTCAAATTTATCTTTGTTTGCATAAGAGTACGCTGGGAAACCATAAATTTGTGCTAAAGTCAAGTGCGGTTTTTCATCACTGATTTGTTCTGGAGTCAGCCCAGCATTAAAATCAATAGCAATATTTTCTAGGGTAATTCAGGTTTTGGCGAGGCGGGGGCGGCCGCCGCTTCCGGCGTGGTGACAATTAGCGTTCCAATCTCAACGGTAGTTGTCATATTTACCTAGATTGAGTTAACTTTACTCTATTGTAACGCAGCTTCATTTCTACCCGATCGCATTTATCAAGGTTAATCAATGCCATTAGCACCCCTGTTTCCTGTCGTTCATCCCATTCTCAAATCGGCTTTTCCCGGATGTCTGTGGACGGGAGATATCAACAGCCGAGAAATTGCCCTCACATTTGATGACGGGCCGCACCGTCAGCACACACCTCAACTGTTAAAAATTTTAGATAAATACGACATCAAAGCTAGTTTTTTCTGGCTGGGATTTTGCGTGGACAGGCATCCAGAAACGGCTAAAGAAGTGTACGATCGCGGACACTGGATCGGTCTCCACGGCTACCAGCATATATCGTTTCCCAAACTCAAAACCCACGAACTCAAACAAAGTTTAGAAGACACCCAAAAAGCAATTGCCAAAGCTTGCGATTTAGACCCAAAATTAATCCTAGACGTGCGGCCACCCAACGGCATTTTTACGCCGCGAACATTAGAGTTATTGCAACAGTGGGAATATCGCCCTGTAATGTGGAGTGTTGTCCCGGAAGATTGGGTGCGGCCGGGGGTGAGGAAAGTTATTAGTCGCATCGTGCAGCAAACAGAAAACGGATCAATTATTGTACTGCACGACGGCTATTGCGGCGGCGAAGATGTTGCAGCTTCGGCCGATAAAATAATTCCATTGCTATTGTATAAAGGTTACAAATTCGTGACAGTAGATCGCCTGTGGCAACAAATTTCTGCCTAATTGTGTCAGTGCGATCGCTACTCCGAACAAAGAAACCGGGTTTTTTAACCGAGATTAAGGGGTTTCAGCAAGTATTGTGATTAAAAACTCCGGTTTCTTGCCAAAAGTTCAATTTAGCAAAGAGGACGCGAAGATGGCACTAAAAGCAGACAATTTTTATAACCCGCCGCGCTTGGTAGGAGACGACACATCGGAAAATCTTACGCTTTCCGTGGGACAGCTTGCTAATTTTCCTGGTGGAGCCTGGTTGTTGGGCCCAGAGGATACTGTAACGGGTTCCTCAGATGCAGAATTGATTCTGGGGAATGCCGGTGACGATCGCATTTTTGGCAATGACGGCAACGATTCACTTTACGGCGGTAAAGGCGACGATTTGCTGTTAGGAGAAAAGGGTGATGACTTACTCAAAGGCGAAGTAGATAACGATACTCTTATCGGTTTAGCCGACAACGACATTTTGCGGGGAGGCAAAGGTAACGATGCACTGTTTGGGGGCCTTGGCAACGATACTCTCAACGGCGATATTGGTGTAGATACTCTCACCGGAGACGAAGGTAATGACGTATTTGTACTCACAAATAAACTCGGCGGTTCTACTGTTGCTCTAGCAGATACCATTACTGATTTTGACAAAGGCAAGGATAAAATTGCCTTAGCAGATGGGCTTCTGTTTGAAAATATCATAATTTTGCCGGACTCTCAAAATCCAAACGATACTGTAATTCAGCAAGATACAGGGGAGTTTTTGGCAGTTTTACAAAATGTTAGCAGTAGCAGTTTAGAGCGATCGGACTTTATTGTTCCCGGCACGTTAGCCTTTAGCACCAATGATTTCATAACCAATGAGAGCAGTGTTTCCAAAACTGTCATCGTGACTCGCACGGACGGCAGCGACGCTGCTGT
Organism: Microcoleus sp. S13_C5; assembly: GCF_036700845.1. NCBI lineage: Bacteria > Bacillati > Cyanobacteriota > Cyanophyceae > Oscillatoriales > Microcoleaceae > Microcoleus > Microcoleus sp. S13_C5. The sequence goes on along the minus strand of NZ_JAUBPR010000001.1, from coordinate 77,907 downwards.
CAGCGCCACAGTAACGCTGGATTATCCCAATCCATTTGTGGAGGCCAGCTTGCGGCCATCAAACTTAAATGCTGCCTTTTTTCCAGTCAAGTTAGGTACGGTCAATTTTGCCGCTGGAGACACTACACCTAAAACTATTAATATTCCTTTAGTCGATGATGCAATTCGTCATTATCCTCGATCGGCTTTGCTGACGTTGACCGAACCCACAGGCATCACGAATATTAGCACGCAGAATACAGCTACATTAAAAGTTCTAGACGATAGCAACCCACCCTCTCCGATTCAAACCTTCGATTTCGTCAATGCGATCGCAGCCGACGGCAATCGACTGCTCCTCGGGAGCATAAGCATTGACAACAAAGCTCCAGGATCTGCTCGCTTGTTTGACACCAATACGGGGAAGTACCTCCAGAATTTTGGGCCGCCTACACAATCTGTTTTCTTTGGTAACAACGTCGCTATAGCTGATAACAAAGCCCTGATTTCATCAGGCAACAACAAATCATACCTGTTTGATACTAATACAGGTGCACTACTGCAAAGCTTCAGCACTGGGGATGCCCAACCTTTTAGCTCCGGAACTGCTAGAAAAGTCGCCTTTGTGGGTAACAACGTCCTGATTTCTCCTACTCCAGACTTACCTTTGAGTTATCAAACAGTGGCTCCTGCATACGTGTTTGACTCCAATACAGGCGCGCTACTGCAAAGCTTTTTCAGTCCCATCCCTAGAAATCTTTTTCCGGTTGAATATGCAACTGCTGTCGGAAACAAAGTTGCGATCGCAGCCTCATCAAAACAACCGTTGGAAACATCCATTAATTCAGCAGTTTATCTGTTCGATAGCATAACAGGTCAACTCCTCCAAACTTTTCCAAGCCCAGATCCTGCCGACAATAGTGCTACTTTCGGCAAGGCGATCGCAGCAGTTGGTAACGATATTCTCATAGGAGCGCCATTTGCCGATCGCGGTAGGGGTGCAGCGTACCTGTTTGACGGCAATACAGGCTCATTGATCCGAAAGTTTTCCAACCCAAACCAACCCGATTCCAACTTATACACAAACGATGGTTTCGGAGGTAGCTTGGCAGTTACAGGCAATGAGATTCTGATTGGAGCCAGCTCCTACGAGTCTCAAGGCGCTGTATATCGCTTTAACAGTACAACAGGAAACCTGATCGAGACTTATTTAAGTACAGACTTTGGTTCCGTTTTGGGTAAAGTTCCATCAGTTAGTTCCTTTGGGGATAACATCGCGATCCCAGGTGACAAAGTTGCTATCAGCTATTCTATTCCACGCTTCCGTGTATCAGGCGCTACTGCTGCTTTGTTTTAGCAGAGATAGTCAGAAACGAGGGTTTTTTAAAATAGGACTTACGCATTCCCACCAAATAAACCGGGTTTTTCACCTAATTTGAGGGCTACAGCCAAAGATTTTCGTAAAAAAAGCCGGTTTCTTTAATATGAGTGCATAAGTCCTGTAGGTTTTGGTATATTTGCGAATTATGAGGAGGCTGTTATATGGTTCGATCGCGCAAATCTCAAGCTGTCATTGCTTTAGTCGTTGCCTTGGGTATCATCATTACCAATGTACTGTTTCCGGGCATGAATGTAGCGCCGGCATTTGCTCAAGCCAAATTTAAGGATGTTAACGACCATTGGGCGCAAGCTTGCATAGAGGAGTTAGCACAGAAAAAAATCATCAGTGGCTACTACGAAGACGGCACTTTTCGCCCGAATCGCCCCGTCAGCCGCGCTGAGTTTGCGGCGATGGTTCGCATGGCTTTTCCCGATGCCAAAACCGTCCGAACTCCGATCGACTTTGCAGATATTCCCACGAATTACTGGGGTTTTAAAGCAATTCGAGAAGCTTATCAGACGGGTTTTATGTCTGGATACAGTGGCAGTATCTTTAACCCAACTTTGAATATTACCCGCTGGCAGGCTTTGGTAGCTTTAAGCAGCGGCTTGAAATATACACCTACGGGGCCGGCGGCTGAGATTTTGGATGCGACTTTTGAAGATGCGCCGGACATTCCCGAACTGGCAAGAAATGCGATCGCCGCCGCCACAGAAAAACAACTTGTGGTCAATTATCCCGCCGTCAAACAGCTAGAACCTACTCGGAATGCTACTCGCGCCGAAGTCGCAACTTTTTTCTGTCAGGCGATCGCCAAACCCGGCCAAACTGCCTTAGTTCCTGCCGAATATATCGCCCAAGTTCCAGCGAATATCGGCCCGCCGAGAACAACAGAAATCTCGGAAGCGGGGAAAGTTCGGGCGGAAGTTTCTTTCGTAAAAGAAGCAGAAAATGCTAAAAATCTCCGCATCAGAATTATCCGCGACGGTAAAACTTTATTAGAAGAACCAGTGCTGATTCCGACTCGCTCTCTAGTAGATAATCCCGACAAAAGAGCCAGCGAAGAAATATCTGAAGGACGTTTTTTATCGTTACGAATCCGTGATTTGGACGGCGACAAGGAACCGGAAGTGCTGGCAGATTTAGTGTCAATCAAAAGCGGCGTCCGCTGCTGCAATTATTCGTTTATTTACCGCTACGAGTCGGCAGCTAACAAATACACTTATATCAAGCATTTCTGGGGCAATGTGAGTTACGAAATAGTCGATTTTGGCAAAAATGATATCCCAGAGTTTAAGAGTCAGGACGGAAGATTTTCCGAGGCTTTTACCAATTATGCTGATTCTCGCTTTCCGCTGCAAATTTGGCAGTACCGCCAAGGTAAAATGCAAGATGTTAGCAAACAGTATCCGGTGGAAGTATACACGAATTCTGCTGAGCTTTGGCTAGAATCTAACAAGCGTTTGAGTGAAAATGGGGAGGTAAAAGGGGTTTTGGCGGCCTTCATGGCGAACAAGTATGTCATGGACCAGGAGGCGGAAGGTTGGCAGTTGTTGGACAGGGTTTATCAAGGGCGCGATCGCACTGAATTCTTTGGGAAGTTGCGGGAGTTTTTGGTGAGTACGGGTTATGCTAGTAAGTAGACTTCGAGGTTTTTAACGGCAGATGAACCCGGATAAACGCTGATAATATCTGTAGGGGCGGGTTTGAATAATAATATCTAATTCCTACTAACAATATTACTAAACCCGCCCCCCTACAACAGATAACCCACGTCAATTATTCATCAAATTTCTCGTCACATATTAATTTGTTTAAATAAACTAAATTTCCTCACAAGGTGTGAAGAAATGCAAAGGGCTGTCGCTTTTTAGACCCTAAGCTAAAATAAAGATAAAATCTCAGATATTTAATCACTGAAAATGGTATATCCACCTGCACCTTGGAATCTGCAAGGTTATGCTGTTCAGACTTTACAATTGGTAGATGTGGCACGAGTGCGCCCCTTGGTTCCCTCTGAGTTAGAAATAGTCTCTTTATTGCCCGGAAAAACCCTAGGTGGCATTTATATATCCTCCTACGGGTTGGGTTCGGTGATGGAGTACAATGAGTTAATTGTAGTTAGCGCGATCGCCAATTATGCAGGAAAATGGGGCGCTTGGATTTCCCATATTTACGTAGACAACCCTAACTCGGTAGCCGGTGGGCGCGAAATTTGGGGACTTCCTAAAGAATTAGCTCAATTTAGTTGGGAAGGCAGCGATTCGGTAAAGGCAGCACCGCTAGGCTACCGCGTCACAGTTCGCCAAGAAAACCGTCAACTGTGCAGCCTCAATTACAGCCAGCAAAGCTTAGCCTTACCGCTGCCTTTTAGCGGAAATGTTTTCAGCGCTGACCGCAGCAATTTGCTGTTGTTTAAAGGAGGATTAGAGTCTCGCATCGGTTTGATTAAAGGCGAATTAGAAGTGGCAGAAGAAAGTCCTTTTGCGACTTTAAACTTAGGTCAGCCCTTGCTAACAGTTGCCTGCGAAAATCTGCGTTTAACAGTCGCTGCGCCGGAAGTTGTGGGAAACAGAGCCGTTGAATTCAGTTATTAGCTGTAAAGTGCGCCTCTTCGTCGTAAACCTAAAAAAATACAACAGCCAGAAACCCGGTTTCTTGAAGAAGCCGGGTTTCTGGTGCGACGTATTAGTTTGAGCTACTTACTAATCTTTTTGAGGACTTACGCATCAAACGGCTAAAAGCCGGGTTTCTTCCTAAATGCGTCGTTGCCACACCCAATATTCTCCGAGAAACCGGGTTTTTTTTCGTAAGTCCTATTTTTAAATGCCAGCCCCCGGAGCGGCTTCAGCACCCATTACTAAAACTGTACCGCGAAGGAAATCAATTTGCTGCTGAAAGTCCATCGCCTGAACCTTTCCTAATAAAGCTTTTCCTGCTTCTGGAAGTTCATAGTCGGGAGGCATAGGAATAATAGTTCCTTCGTCCATTCCTACTGCTAAGAAATACCAAAAAGCCAGCTTGGTTTCAGGGCTCATCGAGCCGTACATCCGGCTGATTTCAGTATTGGCTTTTGAGGCAATGTCGCGCATTACTTGTAGTTGTTCTTCGTGGGGCAGCGCTTTGACTTGATCGAACAAACCCTGAGCGATGTCGGAACCGGAAGCACCGGGAGCCGCTGGTGTTATTGACTTGCCCATTTCAGTGTAAACAAACCACAGCAAACCTAATTGGTCGTCTACACTCAAGCTCTGAATATCTGCTTTTCCTTGGTCGTAAGCACCGGTAGTAGTAAATGTCATTCAAGCCTCCAAAATAATATGTATTGCTCAGTTTTCTTATTTGTGAGAAAACTTTTGTTTGCTACTTAAGTTAAAGTACCTAATAAATAGTGATGCTAGAATCTTGCTTAAGGCAGATATGATCCCGGACATAAGTTTGGGGAGTAAATTAACCAAAATTGGGAAAATTTGCAACCAAAGGATGAGGCAAATTTGACAAAATTGCTGTTAGCGGAGCTCATGATTAGCATTGTTTAGCCTATCGACGATCGCCTATAATCGCAACATACCTGTATTGAGGTGGCTGTTATGTCGATCGCAACTGCAAAACGCTTCACCATAGCGGAATATCACCGCCTGACAGAACTGGGGTTCTTTAGTGAGGACGATCGAGTTGAGTTAATCAAGGGAGAACTTGTAAACATGGCTGCTAAAGGTACGGCTCATTCTGTTTGCGAGACACGCTTGGAACGCGAGTTATTTAAGCTGCTGGGAGAAAGGGCGACACTGCGAGGGCAACAACCGATTATTCTGCCGGATGACAGCGAACCAGAACCCGATCGCGCGATCGTGCAAAATCGCCCTGATGACTATTTATCCTGTCACCCCACAACAGCGGATATATTGTTACTGATTGAGATTGCGGATTCTTCTTTGAATTACGACAAACAAGTCAAGTTGCCCCTTTATGCTGAAGCGGGTATCTCTGATTATTGGATATTTAATTTATTAGAAATTTGTTTGGAATGTTACAGCGAACCTTATCAGAATTCGCAAGGCAAATTTGGTTATCGCGTCAAGAGAATTTTTCTGCCTAATGAGACGGTTGGCATCCCTAATTTTGGGGATTTGTCCCTCGACTTATCTAAAGTATTTCCTCCTAATTTTATCGGGGAATAGAATGCGCTACATCAACAAAAGCCGCCGCAGTTTACGTGGCAGGACGTAGGGTCGGGCGGACTAAAAAAACGGCGTTGCACAATTGGAGGATAATTATTATGGGGTGTCCCGCCTACTTTGACAATACACCGGACGGGCGTCCCGCCCATCCCACAAAACAATTAAAATTATTCTGCAATTATGCCACACCAAACAAATGGGGTGTTAGTCAAAGAAAATAGGCTGGCAAACAGCCAGCCTAGAATCAGGAGAACTTTATTTCAAACTCGTTGAAAATCTAGCTAAACAAACCCGAAATCCCGCCGACTGCTATTGCTCCAGCCAAAGCGGAAACAACCACAGAAGTCAGAGCCGTACCGAACAGCCACCAAGCTGCGGCTGCTGCCGCTTCGCGCGCATCTTCTGCTTGCTGCTTGGTCTTCTTTTTGAGCTGTTTAATGCGTTTTTTGGCTTCATGTTGCAGGCGTTCCGATCGCAATAAAACGCTGTCCCTGGCTCCTTCCATTTGGTCAACAATTCGGTGAGCGTCAGTCTCGGAAATATCGGAACGAGAACTCAGCAGGGCAACTAAAGTACCGCGATCGAACTCACCTAAACGCTCTTTAATCGCGTCAAATCCGGCCTGCGGGTCATCAAACACTTTACGCAAGTCCCGCTTGATGCCTTCGTAGTTGAGCTCTGGTCGATCGAGCGAATTGAGGTAATCCCGGATTTTCCCGAAAATACCATCCATTGCTGACTGAAACTTGTCCTGAACCATTTGAACTTGTTCGACAATTTGGTTGCGGACAGATTCAATTTGGTCGGCAATTTTGTTGGCTTCCTCTTCCGAGATGTCTTCCCGCTGCGAGAGCAATGCTACCAGAGTCGATCGATCGAAGTGCTTCAGGCGATCGCCCAAACTTTGCATCCCCATTCCCGGCTCGCTAAACAGCAACTGCAAATCGCGTTTGATGCTTTCAGGATTGAGTTCTTCCTTGTCCGTATTCCGCAAGTAATTTTCCAAACTGCCTTGGAAATCCCGGACTGTTTTTTGAGCGCGAGATGCCAAGCGGCGGGGCGATTTCACGATGCTGCGAATCGAATCTTGCACGCGATCGATCGTCCGATTGATCTGTTCTTCGCTCAAATCTTCCCGCTGCGACAGCAACTTGACTAAAGTTTCGCGATCGACCTGAGAAAGTCTGTCCCGAAGTGCCAAAGCACCCTCTTTCGGATTTTCAAACAATTTAGTCAAATCCCGATTGATGGCTTCTGGATCGAGTTCTTCCAGGTTAGTATTCCGCAGGTAATCGCCAATTTTTGCAGTAACTTCCTCGTACTGTTGCTTAGCTCTATCTGCAACTATTTGCGGCGCGTGGATAATGTTGTCGCGCACAGATTCGATCCGGTCGATCGTCTGATTGATCTGTTCTTCGCTGAGGTCTTGCCGCTGTGACAGCAACTGCACCAGCGTATCGCGGTCGAATTGAGATAAGCGTTCTCTCAGCGCTTTAAATCCGGCTTCCGGGTCGTTTAACAGCGTTTGAAACTCGCGCTCGATCGCTTCAGGATTGAGTTCTTCCTTATTAGTATTGCGGAGATAGTCTTCTACCTTTTGCCGCAATTCTTGCGCTTTCGACTTCGCTTGCTCTTGCAATTCTTGAGCTCTAGAAATCACGCGATCGCGCGAACTTTCGAGCCGCCCGATTAACTGATCGGCTTCCTCTGGACTGAAATCTTCCCGCTGACCGAGCAACTGCACCAAAGTATCGCGGTTAAACTGAGACAGGCGATCGCGCAAAGCCTCAAAACCAGCATCCCGATCTTCCAAAAGCGCTTGGAAATCCCGCTCGATACCTTCAGGATTCAATTCCTCCTTGCCGGTCGATCGCAAATAATTCTCAATCCGACTCCGCAAATCTTGAGACTGTTCTTCACCAGCAGCAGCTTGCACAATTTCCAACACTTCTTGTCGGACACCTTCAAGCTGTTCGGCAATTTCCGTCACCTGTTCCGGAGCAAACCCCTCGCGGCGGCTGAGAATCCCTACAAAATAATCGGGATTAAACAGCTCTAACTGGCGCAAAACTGCCCCCGGAGAAGCTTCCGGGTCGTAAATCACATCCCTAAATTCCTGCTTGATTGTCTCCCGGTTGAGATGCCAAGGTTGGGCATTCATCAAGTAGTTTTCCACATCAGCCTTAGCTGTATTGAAAGGCAGCGCAGGCACTTTGTCGCCCACCTTAGAAGCCAAAGATTTAGCTTGTTCCGTCCCTTTGGCTGTCAGTTGCTGCAACTGACCAGAGATTTTTTCAACATCCAAATCAGACAAATCCGTCCGCGACAAAACAGTGCCCACAAGAGCTTCCACACCCAACTGCATCGCTCGCTTCATGCCGCCTGAGCCGGATTCCGATTTGTTTTCCCTACTTTCCAGAATTTGAGACAGCTTGGCGTTGAGTTCGTCAGACTTCAGCAAATCGGGAGCCGCAAACTTGAGAAAATCAACCAACTCTAAATTCGGGTCTTTCTGCTCTTGCTGCTTGCCGAAAGTTTGCTTCCAAACGCCTTCGAGTTGGTCGGCAACTTGAGTTATTTCCTCTTGAGAAAAGTCTGTGCGACTCTTAATCAAATCCACAAAAGTCTGGCGGTTAACATTCTTCAGAACGTCGCTTCCCGCAAGAGATTTGATATCTGCATCGCCCAGCAACTTTTCAAATTGACCGCGAATTTCCTTAACATCTAGTTTGGGTAACTGCAAAGAACCCACATAATCTTGCAGTGTTTCGCGAATGCTATCCGGGTCTACTGCCGAACTCAATTCGCGGCGGACAGCGGCCACAGATGCCTCTACAGTATTGACCATTTGGTCGCTAGCCATCTTGCCGCCGATCGCAGCACCAGCAGTACCCATGACGCCTTGAATGCCAGAAAAAGCAGTTTTTATCAAGGAACCGATCATAGAACCGACGGCGCTAGAACCGAGCCACACCAGGGTTAAAAAGTACGCAGCCCAGATAACCACACCAATAATTGCCGCTCCGTCTACGCTGGCAATTGAAGTTAGTTTGACTGCCAGAAAACAAGCCAAAAATAAAGCCAGGTTAACGGTGACTAAAATCCAACCCCCGACTAAACCTTCGATTTTCCGAACTTTTTTGCCTAAACTTTCGGACTCATCATCATCGTCATCGTCGGGTAAAGCCTCGTCCCAATTTGATATTTTGGCAGCGATAGAGAAATTTGTTAACAGGAATTGGAAGCCGAAAGCCATAATGACTCCGGCTATTAAGGCTACGAAAAACTGCGGGCTTAAAAACATCAGCCCTCCGAGATCGGGGTGGTCAAATGGCACATCTATTTCTACTGGCATTTCTACTGGCATTTGGCCCCTATTGAGTTGGGCAGTGTACAGCGACATTAATAACTCGCTTTCAAACATAATTGACCTCCTAAGTTTTTATGCCTAACTCGGCATAGCGAAAAGAGTCCCCCAATTTTTTATAGGGGATTTTGTAATCTTTAGATGATGGTTTGTTTTGGTTCGGCTTTATCTTACGGAACGCCTTATTAGTGAAATTGGGATGAGTAGTAAATCAGTTCTATAGTGATCTCATCCTTACTGCTTATTATGGCTCTGGAAGCTAAAAAATAAATCCGTCTAAAGTCAGAAATTACTTTTTAAGGGATTGGTAGCAGCAGAGATCGCATAAAACTGGCAAGTTTGAGGCGGGGGCAATCCCCACCAATTATCAATAGTAGTAAAGTGCGATGTGATGTACTCTAGATATCGTAGAGTGCGCTACCTAGTTGAGGATTCCGTTTGATTTTTAGGCTCAAAGCGATCTAGTAATTCCGAGGGAGGGATCTGCATAAGCAGTCGGTTGCGATCCTCCAGGGTTTCTAAATCTAATTGCAGGCAATTCAACAAACATGATATCGGGTGCGCCGCAGCGTACCCTATGATTTTTTGCCGCAGCATTTACCTTCACAGTTCCGAATGCTGCGAATACAGCCGTACTCCTCGAAACGTTGACTGTGTTTGCGAACAGTAGGATAGGCCAGTAAATTGAAAGGAATTCCGGTTAGTTTGTAAAGCAATCGACCAGCAGCATGAACAATATCCCAAATTTCACTTAAACTAGGTTCTCGAACAAATTCTCCTATTTCATCTTTTAAGGCAACCCATTGAGATTGCACAGTAGGAGAGTGACAATTATCAAAGACTGCCATACCTTTTTCATAGTTTTGCCAAATTTTATTCATATATTTAATCAAATCGGGCTTAGTTCTGATAATATCAGAAGTTGATCTAAAATTACAATCATCCGGTATTTTAAGGAAATCAGCCATGCGACTCTCTCAAATGCTTTTTGTTACCCTGCGCGAAGACCCGGCAGAAGCAGAAATTCCCAGCCACAAACTATTACTCCGTGCCGGATACATCCGGCGCATCGGTAGCGGAATTTACGCTTATCTACCTTTAATGTGGCGAGTTCTCAAAAAAGTATCTCAAATTGTGCGCGAAGAAATGGACGCTACCGGCGCTCAAGAATGCCTCCTCCCGCAATTGCAACCGGCCGATTTGTGGCGGGAATCCGGCCGCTGGGACACATACACTCAAGCTGAAGGTATTATGTTTGCCATGACAGATAGGCAGCAGCGAGAATTGGGACTGGGCCCAACGCACGAAGAAGTAATTACTACAATTGCTAAAGATATGATTCGTTCCTATCGGCAATTGCCTTTACATTTTTATCAAATTCAAACTAAGTTTCGCGATGAAATTCGCCCGCGTTTTGGGTTGATGCGCGGTCGCGAATTCATTATGAAAGATGGCTATTCTTTCCATACAAACGAAGAAAGTCTGAAAAAAACTTATCAGGATATGGCTCAAGCTTATAGCAATATGCTGCGCCGATCGGGCTTGCAATTCCGAGCAGTAGATGCCGATTCGGGAGCAATTGGCGGCTCTGGTTCTCAAGAGTTTATGGTGCTGGCGGAAGCGGGCGAGGATGAAGTTCTTTATACTGAAGACGGTCAGTATGCCGCTAATGTGGAAAAGGCTGTATCGATGCCTGCTGATGCCGAACCGTCGCCCTTTGCAACTTGTGAAAAGCGGGAAACGCCGGGAACTGAAACAATTGATAAACTTTGCAAGTTTTTGAAATGTTCTCCGACGCAAGTTGTGAAAAATGTGCTTTACCAGGCTGTTTACGATAATGGCATCACAGTCTTGGTATTGGTAAGCATTCGCGGCGACCAAGATGTAAATCAGGTAAAGTTGCTGAATGAGTTGACGAAGTTAGCGGGCAATTATCAAGCTAAAACTGTTTTATTTTTGACTGTTCCCGATGCGGAAGCTCAGCGGAAATGGGCGGCTAAATCTTTACCTCTCGGTTATATGGCTCCCGATCTTGCTGATGATTATATCGCTGGGAGCAAGGAGGTAAACTCTAAGTTTTTGCGTTTAGTCGATCGCACCGCAGTTGACCTGACAAACTTTGTCACTGGTTCAAACGAATCAGGATACCACGTTGTCGGGGCTAATTGGAACAAAGAATTTCCGCTACCAGCAATGGTTGTGGGTGTCAGAACAGCCAAAAAGGGCGATCGGGCAGTGCACAACCCCGAACAAACCTTGCAAAGCGCCAGAGGCATCGAAGTCGGCCACATCTTCCAATTAGGCACAAAATACTCCCAAGCAATGGGCGCCACCTACACCAGCGAACAAGGCGAAGAAATGCCCTTTGTGATGGGCTGCTACGGCGTCGGCGTGTCGCGGCTAGCTCAATCGGCTGTAGAACAATCCTACGACAAAGACGGGATAATTTGGCCAGTGGCGATCGCCCCGTATCACGCCATAATTAGCATCCCCAATATTTCCGACGCCCAACAAGTAGAAGTCGCCGAAAAACTCTATGCAGAACTCAACCAATCTGGCATTGAAACCCTACTAGATGACCGCGACGAACGAGCCGGAGTTAAATTCAAAGATGCTGATTTAATCGGCATTCCCTATCGCATTGTTCCGGGTCGTTCGCTGAAAGCCGGCAAAGTTGAAGTTGTGGAAAGAGCAACTCACAAATCACAGGAAATTCTCATTGATGAAGTAAATTCTACTTTAAAACAGTGGATTGAAGCCGCCATCAACTAAGCCTTTATAATTGGTAAGGTGCGCGCACCGCGCACCTACATTTAGGCTCGCAATGTGCGCGGTGTACACCTACATTAGCTCCCCTCTTTCTCTTCCCTCTTCTCTCTTCCTGACATCCGTTACATCCGTTACATCCCGTACACTGCTCGTTGCCTAACTTCCCTCTTCCTTGAGATGTGAAATTCCCTAAAACTTAAAACTCGGTATGAATCTGAACCTAAATCAGTTTCTTCGATTCCCTCAATCCCGAATTGGGCGGTACTTAGTTCAAGTAACTGTCGTTGCTGTCGCTTACGCCGTGGGCGGGAGGCTAGCAATTTCAATCCAAGGTGTTAGTCCCTTTGCTGCCTCGGTGTGGCCACCCGCAGGAATTGCACAAGCCGGGCTTTTATTGTTTGGAAGTAAAGTCTGGCCTGCCATAGTTTTGGGCACATTTTTCCTCAATTTGGTTAACCCAAGTGAACAGATATTTGCACTTTGGCTGGGAGGAAACGCCGGGGCAATTCTGCAAGCGGTTTTTGCAGTAACTGCCCTGAGCTGGTTCCGGTTTCGTCCGTCTCTGGCTCGCTTGAAAGATGTAGTTAATTTAATATTGTTTGGGGGTCTAATTTCTACTCAAATCAGTTGCACTATTGGCGCGTTTTCTATATATTTAGCCGGAAGAGTAGATTGGGCAGAATATTGGTCGCTTCGGTGGAATTGGTGCTTGGGAGACACAATGGGAGTTTTAATTTTTACTCCCTTAATCCTAATATTTATGCGCCCTAAAGTAACCGTCCAGCGTTTAAAAATACCAACAGAGATCCCAAACCAAAAAAAATATTTAATGGCGCGGGGAGTATGGTTAATATTATTAATTGGGGTGAGCTGGCTGGTCTTTGAGTCGAAACATGAAGCTTATATTGCTCGTTATCCCCTGGAATATTTGCCATTTCCTTTGATAATTTGGGCGGCGCTCGAATTAGGTCAGCGAGCCGCTGTCCTGGCATCGTTTGTTGTCTCAATCATCGCAATTTTCGGCAGTTCTCATGGAGGGGGGCCTTTCATAGCCAAAGCCGAAAATATCAATCAGGCTATCTTATTTTTACAAGCTTTTTTGGCTGTAGTTACAATTACCTCGCTGTTATTAGCCGCGACAGTAGCTGAACGGACATCAGCGGAGTATTCTTTACGAGAGAGCGAAATTAAATATCGAGAATTGGTGGAAAATGCTAACAGCATTATTCTGAAATTGGACGGAGACGGCCATATTACTTTTTTTAACGAATTTGCAGAAAATTTCTTTGGTTACAAGGAGGAACAAATTCTGGGAAAAAATGCCTTGGGAACCATTATTCCACCGACGGATATTGAAGGAAATAACTTAGAGTTGGTTTATAGTCAAATTTTACAAAATCCCGATCGCTTTACCAGCTATGAAAATGAAAATATCCGGCGCAGTGGCGATCGCGTTTGGGTATCTTGGGCAAATAAACCGCTGGTTGATTCAGCGGGCAAACTTTTGGGCATCCTTTGCATCGGAACAGATATCACCGATCGCCGAAAAGCTGAAATAGCGCTGCAAAAGCTGAATGAAAAGCTGGAAATCAGAGTTGAAGAGCGGACAAATGCCCTGAAACAAAGCGAACTTCAGCTACAGAAACAGAAATCGGCATTAATTGATTTAGCCAAAAATAAAGCGCTGAATCAAGGCGACTTAACAAAAGCGCTTCAAGAAATAACTCAAACTGCTAGCCGTACTCTGGAAGTTGCCCGATCGAGCGTCTGGCTGTACGATCGCACTAAATCCAAGATCGAGTGTCTAGATTTGTTCGATCGCACTCTCAACCAGCACTCACACGGCTTGGAATTAGCAGCAGCAGACTATCCTGCCTATTTTCAAGCACTGCGAGAAGAACGCGCAATTGCTGCCTTTGACGCACAAAAAGATTTTAGAACTAGAGAATTTGCGGAATCTTACCTAATTCCGTTGGGCATCACTTCTATGCTAGATACGCCGATTCAAATAGGCGGAGAAACAGCAGGAGTTCTCTGTTTAGAACACGTAGGAAGGCTCCGCTATTGGACGATTGAAGAACAAAGTTTTGCTGTTTCTCTAGCAGACTCTGTAACTTTCGCAATGGAAGCGCGAGAACGTCAGCGGGCTGAAGAAGCACTGCGGCAAGCTGAAGAAAAATACCGCAGCATCTTTGAAAATGCAATAGTCGGCATTTTTCAAACTACCCCAGATGGGCAATATCTCAGCGCCAATCCTGCTTTGCTTCGCATTTACGGTTACAGTTCGCGCGAGGAATTGGTCGGCACATTAACTGATATTAGCCAACAACTTTATGTTGACCCCCATCGCCGCGCCGAAGTTGTCCGCTTAATAGAAGAACAAGGCAAAGTATCGGATTTTGAATCTCAAGTTTACCGCCGAGATGGCAGCATAATTTGGATTTCAGAAAATACTTATACCGTGCGCGATTCCTACGGAAATTTGCTTTATTACGAAGGTACTGTTCAAGATATCACAACTCGTAAACAAGCTGAGGCAGCTTTGCGCTTAGAACAAGAAAAATCTGACCGTCTCCTACTCAACGTTTTACCGCAACCGATCGCCGACAGATTAAAACAAGACCAAAGCATCATTGCCGATACTTTTGCCGAAGTAACCGTATTGTTTGCAGATATAGTCGGTTTTACCCAAATTAGTTCCCAAATTTCTCCGCAGGAATTAGTTTCCTTGCTAAACGACATTTTTTCCACATTCGATCGCCTAGCAGAAAAGCACGGATTGGAAAAAATTAAGACGATTGGCGACGCTTACATGGTAGTAGGAGGGCTGCCGATGCCCCGCAGCGATCATGCAGAGGCGATCGCCCAAATGGCGATCGATATGCAGCAGGCAATTACTGACTTCAGCAATATCCAGAATCAAGATTTTAGCATCAGAATCGGCATAAACAGCGGCCCAGTTGTCGCCGGAGTAATCGGTATTAAAAAATTTATTTACGATTTATGGGGAGACACCGTTAATACCGCTTCCCGCATGGAATCTCACGGCAAGCCGGGGTGTATTCAAGTCACATCTGCAATTTATGATATATTGCAGGACAAGTATGTATTTGAAAGTCGCGGCGCGATCGAAGTTAAAGGCAAAGGCGAGATGAACACTTATTTTCTTACAGGCATCAAGTTATAGCATCAGGAAGAATGAAGAAGGAAGAAGCAATATAAGAAGTCATGTTTCCGAATTAATAATTTCCTAACTTTCGGGCGCGGTTGCTATAGTTAGTTAAAAATATAACACTCAGTATGAACCCTAAAAAAAATCCGTTTCTGCGATTTGCTCAATCTAGAAATTGGCAATACTTAGCACGAGTAGCTGCCCTGGCTTTTGCTTACGCTTTAGCAGCAAAAATAGCAGTTTCAATCCCAGGGGTAAATAAATTAGCTACCTGCGTCTGGCCACCCGCAGGAATTGCACAAGCTGCAATGTTATTATTGGGTCGGCGCATTTGGCCTGGAATAGCTTTAGGCGTATTTTTTTACGAGACTATTAACCTTAAGGTATCTTTAACACTTGCAACGATTAGTGCCTTTTGCGCTTGTTTGCAAGCTTTGTGCGTATTTACTTTGTTGCAGAAACTCAAGTTTCGCCCCTCACTAGATCGGCTGATCGATGTAGTCAATTTAATTTTCTGCGGGGCTGTAGTTGCCACTCAAATCAACTGCACTCTCGGCACACTTCGCCTCTGTGTAACTGGTTTAGTGGACTGGAGCGAATATTGGAACGTTAGATGGAATTGGTATCTCGGAGATACATTAGGAGTTTTAATTTTTACTCCCCTGCTGTTGATTATATACAACCATAAACCAGCGCCCAACCCTGCAAAAAATACAGCTTATAAAACAATTGTAAATCGCATAAGTGTCGGAATATGCCTGCTCTTATTAGTAACAGTCAGTTGGCTAGTCTACAACTCAAAAAGTGAAGGTCATCTCTCGGGTTATCCCCTTGAATACTTGCCATTTCCCTTAGTAATTTGGGCAACCATTCAATTCGGTCAAGTAGGGGCGGTTTTAGCATCTTTAATTGTATCCAGTATCGCCATTTGGGGCGGTTCTCAGGGAGGTGGTCCTTTTATTGCCAAAGCGGAAAATATCAATCAGGCAATCTTATTTTTGCAGGCTTTTATGAGCGTAATTGTAGTTACATCGCTGCTGTTGGCGGCGACAGTAGCCGAACGCGCCTCAGCAGAAGATTCGCTGCGGCAAAGCGAAATTAAGTATCGGGAATTAGTGGAAAATGCTAACAGCATTATTTTAAAACTAGATACGGAAGGAATTATTACTTTCTTTAACGAATTTGCCCAGAATTTTTTTGGTTACGATGAAAAAGAGATAATTGGCAAAAACGCAGTGGGAACAATTATTCCCCAGACAGATACGACAGGAAATGACCTGGCCGTAAAATTGAGAGATATTTTGCAAAACCCAGAAAAATACACGCGAAATGAAAATGAAAGTATACGGCGTAGTGGCGATCGGGTTTGGGTATCATGGGCAAATAAACCCCTGTTTGACACGGTAGGAAAGTTCGTGGGAATGCTGGCAATCGGTACGGATATCACAGACCGCAGGCGGGCTGAAATGGCGCTTTACAAGCTGAATGAAGAGCTAGAATTTAGAGTGAAAGAACGAACTAATGCTCTGAATGATACTTTAAGTGCACTGCGAGTTCAACAGGAACAATCAGAACGCTTGTTGTTGAATATTTTGCCTGAACAAATAGCAAATCGGTTGAAGCGGGGAGACAGTACGATCGCAGATACTTTTGCTGACGTTACTGTCTTATTTGCAGACATAGTAGGGTTTACTCAATTGAGTTCGCGAGTTTCTCCAACGCAATTAGTAGGCTTGCTGAATGACATCTTTTCGACATTTGACAACCTAGCAGAAAGGCACGGTTTGGAAAAAATTAAGACGATTGGCGACGCTTACATGGTAGTTGGAGGGCTGCCAATTCCTCGCCCGGATCACGCAGAAGCGATCGCAGAAATGGCGATCGATATGCAGCAGGCAATTACTGACTTTAGCAATACCCACAGCCAAGCTTTCAGCATCAGAATCGGCATCAACAGCGGCCCAGTTGTCGCCGGAGTCATCGGTATTAAAAAATTTATTTACGATTTGTGGGGAGACACCGTTAACACTGCTTCCCGCATGGAATCTCACGGCAAGCCAGGGAGTATTCAGGTAACAGAAACAACTTATCAGCAATTGCGAGAAAAGTATTTCTTTGAAAACCGCGGGGCGATCGAAGTTAAAGGCAAAGGCCAGATGACTACTTATTTACTGCAATGCCGAAAATTGCTCTAGTAAAGGTTTTTCTCTAAAAGTAAGGGCGATCACACTCTTAAGTGTGCGATCGCCCTCATTTTAATTTAGCCAAGTTTTTTAAAGCTTGTACAGGTTAATTCCAGCTTCCTTCGCCATGATTTCCAAACCCTTGTTTTGCAAGGTTTTAATTGCCTTTGTAGAAAGGTGCAATCTTACCCAGCGCTTCTCCTGCGGCCACCAAACCCGCTTCCACTGCAAATTGGCGTCTTGCAATTTGTGAGTGCGGTGGTGCGAGTGAGAAACTGCAAAACCGTTATTCGCCTTCTTCCCCGTTAGCTGACATTTCCGTGACATATTGCGCTCCAGATTACCGTTTTTTGCGTGCAGCCTTTTATTATATAGCAACAGCGCAGAACCCCCCTAGCCCCCCTTGTTAAAGGGGGGGCAAAAAACACCCGATCGCCCGCTCAGCAATAGAAATAAACTCTTGCTCCCCCCCTTAGCAAGGGGGGGTTGGGGGGGGTAATTACATTGCACGTTCAGTCAATTTTGTCAACACTTGATTCGATCGCTCGACAAAATCCTTCATCCCTTCAGCATCGAAACCCTTCTGGGCCATCAAAGCCAAGTCATAAACGTGGTGACAAATCATACTCGCCAACTGACTTGACGGAGACTCCCCGCCGCCTTGAATAATCGCACCTTGACTCAAACTCGCCAGATTTTGAATCAGCGGGTGAGAGGTATTCACCAGCAAAACGTGTTCTTCGGGGAATTCGGCGGCTTGCTGCTGCAAAAGCGCCGTCATGTCGCGCATCCGGCGCAAAGCTTCCGGCAAAAGTACGATCGCAGGTGGCGTCGCCTCCGCAGAGTCAGACTTCAAAGCTTCTGTGCGAATGTTCACTTTCGGCTTATTGAGAGCTTTTTGGAACATTTCTTTAACTTGTTCGCTGCGAGTCTTATTCGTCGCCGGATCGACAATTTCCGCTTCTTTCTCTTTGTCAATTAGCGTTTCGTCGATGTCGGAATCAACCCGGGAGAATTTAACATCTGAGTATTCTCTTTCCAAGAAGCTGATAAAGTGCGTGTCGATGAAAGAATCCATAAACAGCACTTCTAAACCTTGGCTTTTATGCATTGCCACGTAAGTTGCTTGAGAGGCGGGATCGGTACAATAAAACACGCGATTTTCGTGGCGTTTTTGATTGCGTTCCAAATACTCTTTCAGCGTCGTGTAAGGTTGCGTCGAAGTAGAAGTTTCAGACTTCGGAGTTACATCTTGCCACAAATCTCCTTCCTCAGTTTGCACCTGAACTTCTGGCGTTACAGTTTCTGGCTTCTCGGCTGTTGGTTCGTAGGTGCTGCGGTAGATTAAGATATCTTCGACTTGCTTTTTGAACTTGTCATCGTTGAGAGTTCCAAACTTGACAAAAGTGCCGATATCTTGCCAGCAGCGGATGTATTCGTCACGGTCGTCGCGGTAGAGTTCTTTCAGGCGATCGCCCACTTTTTTCGCAATATAATCAGCAATTCTCCGCACAGTGCGATTGCTTTGCAAAGAACTGCGAGAAACGTTCAGCGGAATGTCGGTACTGTCAATAACGCCCCGCAGCGGCATCAAGAATTTCGGGATAATTTCTTCGCAGTGGTCGCTGACAAAAACCTGGTTGCAGAATAGCTTAATATTGCCTTGGGTAACATCGACATCCGGGCGCAGTTTGGGAAAGTAAAGAATTCCGTTGACAATGAAAGGATAATCTGTATTCAGGTGTACCCACAGCAGCGGCTCGTCTTGGAACGGGTAAAGGTAGCGGTAGAGTTCCAAGTAATCTTCTTTTTGCAAATTGCTGGCGGAGTCCCGCCAAATTGCTTTGTGCTTGTTGAGTTCCTCTCCCTCAAATTTGATTGGAACTGGCATGAAATCGCAGTAAGTTTTGATTAACTGCTTAATGCGACTGGGTTCTACATATTCTTGTTCTTCGTCTTGGAGGGTAAGAGTAATAGTAGTGCCGCGTTCCGTGCGGGAAGATTCTGATAGTTCAAAAGCGGGAGAACCGTCGCAAGACCAGTGTACCGCTTGGGAGCCTTCTTGGTAAGAAAGAGTATCAATATCTACTTTCTGAGCGACCATGAAAGAAGAGTAGAAACCGAGGCCGAAGTGACCAATAATTGCGTCTTCGCCGCTGCCTTGGTATTTTTCAATAAATTCTTCAGCGCTGGAGAAAGCGACTTGGTTGATGTATTTTTTTACCTCGTCGGCGGTCATGCCGATCCCGTTATCGGAAATTGAGAGGGTTTTGTTTTCTTTGTCTATGGCTATGTTGATTTGCGCTTCGCCAATGTCGCCGCTGTATTCGCCGGAACGGGAAACCATTTTGAGTTTAGCAATGGCATCGACGGCGTTAGAAATTAGTTCCCGCAAGAAGACTTCGTGGTCAGTGTATAGCGACTTCTTGATAATCGGGAAAATATTTTCGGTATGGATTGAGATTGTTCCCTGTTCTAAAACTGTCATAATTTTTCTCTGTGATGACTGCT
Organism: Microcoleus sp. S13_C5; assembly: GCF_036700845.1. NCBI lineage: Bacteria > Bacillati > Cyanobacteriota > Cyanophyceae > Oscillatoriales > Microcoleaceae > Microcoleus > Microcoleus sp. S13_C5. The sequence continues at coordinate 58,364 of NZ_JAUBPR010000001.1, read as the reverse complement.
AATTGCTGAGAAATAGCTATTTAATGATTTTCGGCGATCGTGTTCTCTTCTGCAAAAGGGATTACCACAAAAAGATGATTCGGTTTTCCCCACATCTTGGATAATTCTCAATCAGCCTTTCACCGGCAGGCTAGAAAATGCCAACTCCTACTCCCCACAAGATAATTCACTTTTTGTGGAACAGGCCTTTCGGGCCTGTTAAGCGAACATGGTGCAAGATGTCAGTTTCCCTCACATAGTAGCTCACAAAGGCAACTGCAGGAGAAAGGTGCTGCCGGAACCCAATTCGCTGCGGGCGCTGAGGCTGCCGCGGTGTGCCCGGGCGATGGTTTGGGCGATCGCCAATCCCAGTCCAGAACCGCCAGTATGGCGGGATCGATCGCTGTTGACTCGGTAAAATCGATCGAATATTCGCTCTAAATCTGCCGCGACGATCCCAATACCGGTATCTTGAACCTGAACGATCGCCTCGATGTGATTGCAATCTAAAATAACTGTTACTTTCCCGCCCGCCGGAGTGTATTGAATGGCATTAACAATTAAATTAGCAACTAAGCGATAAAGTTGGTCAGAATTGCCGACAACATTTAATTGCTGTTGCACCCGCACGGACGAGGTTAGGGCTACATTAGAAGCGATCGCCAAAGCTGCCAATTCCTCGACTAAATCGCTAACAAGGTCATTCAAACAACATAATTGAGGGCGAGCGCGTATCGCTTGATTATCTATGCGAGCCAGAAGCAGCAAATCAGCCACTAACTGAGTTAACCGTCGGTTTTGGCGATCGATCGTCCGCAAAATTTCCCGCGCCTCTTTTTCATCCAATTGAGGCGTCAACAGCGCTGATTCTACAGTCGCCTGCGAAGCCGCTAAAGGCGTCCGCAATTCGTGGGCTGCATCCGCTGTAAACTGTTGGATTTGTCGGTAGGAAAAGTAAATCGGTTTCATTGCCAATCCTGCCAACAACCAACTAGCAAAGCCTATCAAAATCAATGCTGTAGGCAATCCTAATTTCAAAACCCATTTCACTGTACTGAGATAATCATTGAAGTCTTGCAGGCTCCGCCCAACTTGAAAATATCCCCAATCTTGCTGTGTTTGGGTGTGTAGTGCTACAGAAATTTGGTGGTAAACATTGCCTTTGGTGTCAGTTATTGTTTGCCAGTATTGGGAGTTAAATTCTGGTGGTAATTCTTCTGGATAAGCGCCGGCAGTAGCAATTAATTGCCCCGAATAATCAAATAAACGAATATAATAATAGCCTTGGTTGATAGCGCTTAAAATATGGCGGCTTGGCAACTGTTCTTTAATGCCTTTAACTCCAATGAACCGGAGGTTGGGCAAAAGTTCGTTTACTATAGGCTCCAAGCGTCCGGGCTGCTGCAATTTGAGTTCTAGGCTGTCGTGTAGCGTCCCCGCTACCGATTCTAATTCCCGGTCTATGGCTACCCAGTGAGCGTGGGCGATCGCCTTATATACGCCAAATCCCAGCAAGCTTAAAATCAAACCCATTACAGCCGCATAGGAAATGGCTAATTGCCAGCGAGTACGGTTAAATAGTTTATTTTGATTCACCTTTCATATCTTGCTAGTAATTAATAATTGGTAATTAGTTGAAGATGATATTTTTTTTATCTACCGCAGAGGGCGCAGAGAACGCAGAGGAGGAGAAAAGAGAGAATAAGCTTAAACAATAAGGTTTCTGAACCCGGTGCCTAATTTCTATTAAAAAAAGTTTATCCGCTAAATAATACATTTTTTATATTTGACTGTCATGCCAAATTCTCATTTTTTAGGAGTTCTGCATATTCGCTTATTCCGAGTTCCGCAAGTTGTCGGTCTTCTTCGGCAAATTCGCCGTAGAGTGCAGCTAAGTTAGTTTCATCGATTGCTGGAATAGTAGCTAATCGGGCACGGAATTTTAGGAAGGCAATAAATTCAAATACTTGTTTTAGTTGTTCTAGATCGAGCTTTTCTAACTCTTGTTGGATTAAATCTTTCATAGCAGTCATTTTGACGATCGAGTTTTTTATATTATAGCCAGATACTGGAAACGAGATATAATCCGCCCGCTGTTGCCCCTACAGCTTTAATTTCTCATGCGGTATCCGACGCCGTGAACGGTTTCTATTAAATTAGCGCCGCCAGCAGACTCAAGTTTGCGCCGCAGCAAGCGCACTTGAGCTGCTACCACATTGCTAAAGCTATCTGCACTCGCCTCCCATAGCTGATTCCGAATTTGGTCAGTGGTGATAATTTGGTTGGGATGTTTCATAAAGTATTCTAGCAGTTGAAACTCTTTGTTTGTGAGAGAAATTATCTGGCTGTTACCACTGCGATCGAGATGGCACACAGTTCGAGTTCCGCAGTCCAAAACCAGATTTCCTACCTGTAGCTGTTGCGGTTGAATTTGGGGCGATCGTCTTTGCAAAGCCCGCAATCTTGCTAACAGTTCCGCCATGCCAAACGGTTTAACTAAATAATCGTCAGCCCCGGCGTCTAGTCCCGCCACTTTATCTTCCATTCGGTCTTTGGCGGTTAGCATCAAGACGGGCAGGGCGTTATTTTTAGCACGCAATCTCCGCAGCAGTTCCACTCCTGACAATCCTGGTAGCAACCAGTCAAAAATAGCCAGGTTATATTGCATCCAGTGACTGTCTAAATATTCCCAAGCTTCACTGCCATCCAAAGCCCAATCAACTATATATTTTTCCTGCTTTAAAGTGCGATCGATCGCTTTCCCTAAATCTGGCTCATCTTCCACTAGCAAAACTCTCATAACTCTAATTTATAGCGGTAAGTCCTTATACATTGTGAGCGATAGGCAACATCTACCCCAACATCTAACCTCACATACTGAGATGAAATCAGCATGAAATCTTCTGACCGAAACTAATGGGCTCGCAAGCCCCCGGATTCATTCCACGCGCAGGCTGACTGACGGGAATAAATCTCAAATCTCAAATCTCAAATCTCAAATCGATTGACTTCCCAGAAAAAGATAACAGTTGACAATGATTGACAACAAGCTGGTAATGTCTTATAATCAAGCACGAGTTAATTTTTGATAAAAATTTTCAATAAGTATGACAGATTTATCCGATCGTCCCGCCATTAAAAAGGCTGGGCGCTGGAGTCGCCGCCAACTGCTACAGCTAGGAATAGCTGGTGCTGGGGTAGCGGGGGGCGCGATCGCACTTCAAAATTTGACTCGCAAACCGACATCAGTCGCGAGAATACCGCCCATGCCCGCAGATGCAGTCACCGTCAGCAATATCAACCCGATGCAAATTGCGCGGGATTTTGATTACGGCACGGTGACGCGCGAAAACGGGCGCACGGTTCGGGAATTTCGCCTGGAAGCTAATTCTTCGATCGTCCAACTTAATAGCGCCGTCAGTTTCAACACCTGGAACGTGAACAATCGCGTGCCGGGGCCGACATTGAGGGCAACTGAGGGCGATCGCATCCGCGTCATCTTTTCTAACAAAGGTGGACATTCTCACTCGCTGCACTTTCACGGCATTCATACCAGCGAAATGGATGGCGTTAAACCAGTGAGAAACGGTTCGGTATTTATTTATGAATTCGATGCCAATCCTTACGGAGTGCATTTATATCACTGTCATATTGCTCCAGTAACACGCCACATCGGTAAAGGACTCTATGGTATGTTCATTATCGATCCGCCAAAACCCCGCCCTCCCGCCGATGAAATCATGTTAATCATGGGGGGATATGACGTAAACGAGGACGAAAAAAACGAACTCTACGCTTTTAACGGGTTGCCCAATTATTATATGAATAACCCGATCCCTATTTACAAAAATCAGCTAATTCGGCTCTACGTACTCAACCTGATTGAGTACGAAGCAGCAGTAACATTCCACTTGCACGCCAACTTTTTTGACGTATATCGCACGGGAATGACTTTAACTCCCAGTGAAAGAACTGATGTCATCACAATGGGAGTAGCTGAAAGACATATCTTAGAATTTACTTACGGCTACGCTGGAAAATATATGTTTCATCCCCATCAAGATGCGATCGCCGAAGCTGGCTGTATGGGTCTATTTGAAGTCATCACTTAAACCACATCCTGTTAGGAAGGTACGCCGATTCAAATAAAGTATGAAATTATTTGACAAGCTCGATCGCCAATAGGTAGAATGAATAGCTCACAAATTGAGAATTATTCTTAATAACTTGTGAGTCCAAATGCACATAACGTAAAAATTAGCAACTGCCATGTTATCATCCTTTCGCTTATTACCGACCGCCACGGCTACAGCCATCCTCGTTGCTCTGGCCGGTTGCGTTTCCCCCACAGCCAGCAACACCGGCAGCACACCCTCACCCGTTGCCACAGCCACTCCCGCCTCCACAAGCGGTCACAGCATGAACCACGGCGGCAAAGGCGGGATCAACATCAATACTGCCATTCTTTCAGAGTTAGATAAACTCGAAGCCAAGTTAGGAGTACCGGCACTTTCTAACAAAATTCAAGCCAGCCGCCCTTACGGAAAAGTCGAAGAATTGGTCTCAAAAAATGTCATTACTCAACCCCAATTCGACGAAATTAAAGACATGGTGACTATTGAAGATGTCGTCCTCACAGGCGAAGCCAAAGATGTAGACTTCATGACTAAAATGGGATTGATGAAAGGGCATCTTTTCGTAGCAAAAGAACTCTTAGATCAAGGCAAACCCGACCAAGCCGAACCGCACATCGGCCATCCAGTCGAAGAAATTTATGCCGATGTGGAAGATCAGCTAAACGAGCGTAAAATTCCAGAGTTTAAGACTACCTTAATTAAATTGCAGGATTTAGTTAAAGCGGGTGCCAAAGATCCGGCTCAAGTGAAGGCGGAATTTGACACCTCAATGCAAGCAGTTGATGGAGCAATTGCCGCCATTCCCGAAGCGCAGCGAAAAGATCCGAAATTCGTGCTGCAAGTGATTAACGGCTTGCTGGATACAGCTAATTCCGAATATGGAGCCGCAGTTGCTAACGGCAAAATTTCCGCAATTATTGAATATCAAGATTCGCGGGGTTTTGTCATGTACGCGGAAAGCCTGTACAAAGATATTGCCGATCAAGTGGCTAAAACTAGCCCGGAAATCGATAAAGCAATTGTTGCCAACATGACTGAACTTAAGACAAATTGGCCAACGGCGATCGCACCCCCCGCCCCCGTAAAAACCACCGAACAAGTCAGCCAGCTAGTTAAAACGATCGAAAGCGACAGCCAAAAAGTTCTCAAACCAGCATCGTAAGTAAAAATATCCCTCTCATTAAGAGCAGTAATTGGTAAATAATCTGCCAATTACCTCGCTCATTAACCACTCTCATTCCCAGCATAAAAAAATGAATTTTGGCGAAGCATTGCCCACATTTGTAATTACCCTCCGCGAAGGAGTCGAAGCCGCCTTAGTTGTCGGAATCGTTCTCGCTTGTCTCAAAAAATCAGGACAAAGTTATTTAAGTCCTTGGGTTTTCGGGGGTGTTGGCGTTGGACTTATCGCCAGCGCTTTGATAGGTGTACTTTTCGGCTGGACTATTCAAATTTTATCCACATCCAATCAGCCTTTTGCACCGATTATGGAGTCGCTGCTAGAGGGAATCTTTGGGCTGATAGCGATCGCAATGCTGAGCTGGATGCTGATTTGGATGACCAAGCAAGCGCGATTTATGAAAGCCGAAGTCGAAGGCGCTGTGAGTGCTGCTTTAACGCGAAACTCTCATGCCGGTTGGGGCGTATTTAGTTTAGTTTTTATTGCCGTTTTGCGCGAAGGGTTTGAAACTGTTTTGTTTGTCGTCGCCAAGTTTCAACAAGGCATTATTCCGGCGATCGGCGCATTGGGAGGAATACTTTCAGCCGCCGGACTTGGTGTCCTGCTGTTTAAATGGGGAGTCAAAATTAATATCCGCCTGTTTTTCAAATATATGGGCATTTTATTGCTCTTTATTGTAGCGGGTTTAGTGGTATCTACTTTGGGAATTTTTGACAGCGCGATGAATATTTTATCCCAAACAAATCGCGAATCAGCAGCACTGTGTTTCTATTACGAAAGATTTACTAAAATCCACTCTTGCATTCTCGGGCCGATGGTCTGGAATACCTCGCAACTGCTTCCCGAAGAAAAGTTTCCCGGTTTGTTGTTGAGTGCGCTGTTTGGATACACGGATAAGCTCTATGTCGTGCAGGCGATCGCCTATTTAATGTTTTTAGGTACTGTGGGTGGCATCTACTTCCAAAGTTTGGCAGGTCGAGTGTTTTTCCCGTTCAAAAAAAACTCAGGTAACGAAATAAGAAATTAAGTGCGATCGAAACGCGATCGGCTTTTTAGTGGAAATGCAGGAGGCAGTTGTTTGTTGCTAATAACTAATGCGCCCATAAGTGAGAGCGCATTAGGAAATCAGCTATCTATTGATTGAAGGTAAAACGACCGTCAACTTTTTCTCCGTTAATATTCGCAGTAACTTTCACCGGATAACTTCCTGCATCTTTGCCGGGAAACACCACAGCGTAATGTTTGCCCTCAGCATCATACTTGAGAGCTAGGGTTTGCTGCTTTCCATTCGGCAACTGCACTTGAGCTGTCATTTTGGCGTTAGGAACTGGTTCCTTTTTCTCCCCTTTTTGCAAAAAAACATCTAAATGAGTTCCGGTAGCTTCTTTTTCAGGTACAAACTCTAAATAGTAAGCTCCAGACTTTACCACTTGCCCCCCTTTAGTTGCTGTTGCAGGAGCAGTGGCGGGAGCCGAAGACGCAGGTTTAGAAGCGACAGGAGGGGATGCTGAGGTGGTATTTGGATCGCTTGCTTGGTCGCCTTTACTGCAAGCTCCCAAAAATAACAATCCGACGCTGCCTAAAATAATTAAATTTGATTGGAGCGATTTCATTTGTTTGAGTCTTTGCGTACAATGATTAAAAAGTATGACACACAAACCTGAAATCAGGATGAAATCTTCAGACTTTCATACAGGTATTCGGAGCGCGACCTCGGAAATTAAATATTTTTATAAATCTTAATGTTTTCCCCTTGACTCTATAGCCCACTTGAGGGTTTATGCTATTTATAGTTTCCCAAAGAAACTTTTCGATCCTAGATTCCCAGGTAAAAATTAATGACTAAAGCAACTCAGACTAAACGATTCACTCTCGCAGCTTTGACGGCAGTGATCCTGACAGCAGGTACAGCCGCTGTTGTCTTTGCTGCAGGCCCCTGCACTACTCCTACTCCTGACTGCCCGCTAGCTAATTGCGATAAATAATCTTTATTTTCCCCGGTTTGTGTAGATTGCCTCACAGATTTTTAGCAGGGATAAGCAAGAGAATATCCGACAGCAGCAGTAACTCTGTTTTGAGTTACTGCTGCTTTTTTAGCCACTAGAATTATGGACAAGATAGAATATTTTATAATAAGAACCTGGGTGACTATAACCAGCACAAAAAAGTGAAAGTGGCTACCGCTATAATTATAGGGTTCAAACTTACCTAGAACTGCTATGACAAAATTTGAAGCAGAATCCCTAGAACAGCAGCTACTAAAAATTGGAGAACTAGCCAAGCAAACTGGTGTTGCTGTAGGCACCCTGCGATACTATGAAAGCCTAGGGTTACTGGAACCTACCTTACGCAGCAGTAGCGGTTACCGTTACTACACAGCCGATGCTGCCAGACAAGTGCAATTTATCAAGAAAGCTCAAAGACTCAACTTTTCTCTTCAAGAGATTCAGCAAATTTTGGCATCTCGCCGTCAAGGAATAACAGCTTGTCCGCTAGTGCAAGACTTATTAAGTCGCAAAATTCATTTCCTGGAGGAGGAAATTCAGCGCATGAGTGCGTTCAAAGCTGAGTTGGAAGCTTATAAAAAACTTTGGACAAATCGAGCTTCCGACAATCCCGATAGCGAAGAACTTTGCAGTTTGATTGAGGAAGTTCAGTAGGCTTTATCAGTTCGCTATTTCAGCTTTAGCTACCTTCCCGTCTTCAATAACTGGCTGAGGTTGTTGAGGTCGTAAAAAATGCCCAAATTGAGCATACAAAGCTGGCAAAACTAACAGAGTTAGTGCTGTAGAAGTAAATAACCCTCCTAAAACTACTACTGACAGCGGTTGCAAAATTTCCTTGCCCGCCCCGCCTTCAAAAACTAAAGGTGCTAAACCCAAAGCTGAGGTTAAAGCGGTCATCAGGATGGCGTTGAGCCGTTCCATCGAGCCTTTAATAATGGCTTCCTTAAAAGGCATTCCCTCTGCAAATTTAGTGTTGTAGTTGTCTACTAAAAGCAAGCCGTTGCGGGTGGCAACGCCAAATAAAGTGACAAAGCCAACTAAAGAAGCTACAGAGATGATGCCACCAGTCAAAGCTACCGCAATTACTCCTCCCACTAATCCGATCGGCAAATTAATCATAATCATAGCAGTTGAAGGAATTGACTTGACGGACAAGTACATCAATACTGTAATTACCAAAAAGGCGATCGCGCTAAATATCATAATATTTTGCGAAGCTCTTTGTTCAGCTTCAAATTGACCGCCGTACTGGATAAAATAGCCAAAAGGCAACTGTACCTCTCCTTTGACTTTAGCTTGAATTTCATTCACAACCGATCGCAAATCCCTACCTTTAGCATTCGCCGCCGCCACAATCAACCGGGAAACATTCTCGCGGTTAATCGTATTGGGTCCCGTACCGTATTTAACAGTCGCAACTTGGGCGAGGGGAATCTTGTTGCCGCTTGGAGTATCAACCAACAAATTCTGAATAGTTTCTAAGTTGTTTCTGGCTTGAGGCTGCAACCAAACAACTAAATCAAAAGTTTGCTGCACCTCCAAAACTTGAGAAACAACCTTGCCGTTTAAAGCTGTCTCAATTATTTCAGAAAGCTCTCCGATTTTCAAACCGTATCTACCCGCAGCTTGACGGTTAAACTTAATTTGAATTTGTTGGGCTGGCACCTGCGGTTCGAGTTGCAAATCCACAATTCCTTCAACTGTTTTCATTTGCTCTTCAACTTGAGCACCGATGCTGCGAAGTTGCTCCAAATCCGGGCCAAAGATTTTGACAGCAATCTGACTTCTGACACCAGATAAAACCTCATCCATCCGGTGAGAAATAAAACCGCCGATATTTGGCGCAACTCCCGGCAATTTAGCAAATTCCTGCCGCAGCGCCTCCAAAGTTTGCGGCCTGTTTTTCATCCCCGCCTCGCTCAAACCGATATCAATGTGAGCTAAATTGACTCCCGCAGCATCAGTATCTCCCGGAGCTCTGCCCGATCGCACTTGCACGTATTCAAACCTGGTATCATCCTTAAGTGCATCTTCAATAGCAAAAGCCGCGCTATCTGTTGTCTCCAAAGACACCCCCGGATAAAGCTGAATAGTATTCACCAAAGTTTGCTCCTGAAACTCCGGCAAAAACACCCGTCCAAAGGATGGCAAAATAATTAATGTAGCCACCATGCTAGCAGCAGCTAAAGCTAAAATAATCCCCGAATAGCGCATTGACAAATTTATCGAAAAATGATAGATTTTCTTGCAAAATCTCGGTAGCCAAGGTTCCGCAGCACTCATGCGTTTGTTAGGCAACAAAATAGCGCAAAGGGCCGGAGATATTAACAGCGATTCCAGACTAGAAATCACAACAACTACCAAATAAGTAATCCCCATCGGCGTAAAAATCCTACCTTCTACACCGGGCAAAGTAAAAATTGGCGAAAACACCACAATCCCAATTACAGTCGCCCCAATTAAAGAATCGCGCACCTCTTGACTGCCGTCAAAAATCACATCCATCACCGGACGTGGATGAAGAGAAGACGTATTTTCTCTCAAATTGCGGTAGGTATTTTCCGCATAGACAATAGCATCGTCGATCGCAGTGCCGATCGCCACCGACAAACCCCCCAAAGTCATCGTATTCAGCCCCAGCCCCAGCCACTTCATCGCCAGCAGCGCCAACAGCCAAGTCAGAAAGAAATCCAGCAAAACAACCGCGAGAGTGCGCCAATTCATCAAAAACGGGATGAGAATCAGGGTGACGATAATACTGCCTTCAACTAAAGCCGATCGCACATTCTCCACCGAGGAATTAATATATTCTTCCTGTCGAAAAGTCACAGTAACTTTAATATCTTTTGGCAGAGATTGCTGCACCTCAGCCATTGCTGCCTCAACCGCTTTAGTTACCGTCGGAGTATCAGCAACTGGCTGTCTGTTTACCATCACAATCACAGCTTTTTTGCCGTTAAAACTGCCATCGCCCCGCTTGATTGCAGCACCAATCTTGACATCAGCTACATCAGCAATTCTGACAGGTGTTCCGTGCCGAGAGGCGATCGCCGATTGCTGCAAATCTTCCAGAGACTCAATCCGCCCCACCCCCCGGATTAAAGTTTCTCGATCCGGCGTAATTAAATACCCCCCCGGCGCGTTAACATTCGCAGCCGCCGCCGCTTCGGCAACTTGCTGCAACGACACATTAAAAGCTTTCAACTTGGCAGGTTCTACTAATACTTGATACTGCCTCCGATCGCCGCCGTAAGCCACCACTTGAGCAACGCCAGTCACAGCTAGAAGGCGATTTGTGACTTGCCAATCAACCAGACGGCGCACTTCCATCAAAGGAGTAGTTTCCGAGGTAAAAGCATAGGTAATCACCAGGCCGACTGGAGAAGTTGTCGGAGAAATTTGCGGTGTTTCTACCCCAGCCGGGAGTTTGCTTTCAGCTTGCTGCAAGCGTTCTGTTATCAACTGGCGCGCTTGATAAATTTCAGTTCCCCAATCAAAGATTACCTTAACCGAAGAAAGGCCCACAGCGGAAGACGATCGCACTGCTGTTACCCCAGGAGTTCCGTTAATTGCACTTTCGATTGGCAGTGTTACCAAAGACTCGATTTCTTCCGGCGCGAGACCCGGTGCTTCCGTCTGAATCTCCACCTGCGGGGGTGCAAAAGAAGGGAAGACATCAAGGGACATTTGGGGGATGATATACAATGTCCAAAGACTAATAATAATGGTGGCGATAACGACTAGCCAGCGGCGGTTAATTACCCATCTAAGAATTGTGCTGAACATTTTATGATTTTATAGGGTGATGACTATTAGCCACCGTTAGGCGATCGACCATTTAACAATAAAATTTAGCAGATATTAAAGGCTCCGACTGCCGTAGCTTTTCCCGCGATTCCTTGGATGAACAGTGTTAAATAGCCATTCTATTTAGCTTGACACCCAAAAATGAAATTAGGATGAAGTCTTTTAAAATTTAACCCTGCTTCATAAGTCATCTCAAATCTCAAATCATATAATATGTACTATTTTGACTTACTTCAAAAAGATGAACTTGCCATTATTTCCATCTACATCCATCTTGATTTGAGCAATGTAAAACTTGCTCTGTAAAACTTCACCTTCAGGGGTAAAGGTAATTTCACCGAGAGGGGTATTGTACTTTCCAGCTAGGATTTGCTGATTCAGCTTTGTGCGTAACTCTGCTAATGACAATGCGCTGAGTTTGGTTTTACTATCCAAAGCTTTCAAGGCTTCCACGAATACTTGTACGGCAGTGAAGGCTTGAGCACTAAACTGCGGTGGTTCCTTCTTGTTTTGCTTTACATAAGCATCGCGGAAGGCAGCATTGATTTCGCCGGGGGCTTCGGGACTATAGGCTTGAGCAATGATAATACCATCGCAGAGTGCTTGACACACCGAGAAGATATTAGACGTGTTCAAACCATTGCCGCCAACGATGGTACCTTTATAACCCAGTTCCCGCAGTTGCCGGATCGAGTTACCTCCATCGGCTGCCAATCCTGAAATAACAACTAAGTCGGGTTGGAGAGCGAGTGCATTACCAATTTGAGCTTGGAAGTCCGTGTCAGTAGTTTGGAACTTTTGGACGGTGACGATATCCAGCCCTTGGCTTTTAATTGCTTGCTGGAAAATTTCTGTCTCCGATGTCGTGAAAGCGTCATTTTGAGCATAAAAGACAGCGACTTTTTTAATCTTAGGATTAAGCTTAAGCGCTGCCTTTACTGCATTGGGAGCTACAAGCGAAATAGGTGCAGAGACACGCGCAATATATTCACCAATCTCAGGAATCCCTTTGGCAGTATTCGATGCGCCAATGACTGGCACTTTTGCTCGTTCTGCGATTGGATTGGCACTAAATGCCTGCTGAGAAGCCGATGGCCCAACAATGCCAACCACTCGATCTTGATTAATTAGAGTTTGGAAGGCGTTGATGGCTCCTGCTTCATCTCCTCCAGTGTCTTGAAACACCATTTTAATAGGAGTACCATTAACACCTCCCCTGTCGTTGAAATATTTCTCAGCAATTTTGACACCACCCACTGATTCCTGAGCTAAAAGAGCATAGTTGCTGGTTTGGGAGAATGCTGCTCCAATTGGAAGGGCAGTGGCCCAATTGGGTGTAGCTGCTGCTGGTGTATTGCTCGGATTATTAGTGGTGGTGGTAGGTGGATTGGTTTGACTGCAAGCCACAACCAGTACAAAAGTGATGAACGAGGTGAGAATGTGAGTAAAGATACTTTTCTTAAACATCTTAGGACTTCCGCAGTGAGTATGTGCAACTACAATAGTCCTGAACATTTAGTTAGGTAATTGGTAATTGGTAATTCTATCTTACTCCGAACTTTCGCCAACTGGGATAAGGCGAAACTAGCCAGCGGCGGTTAATTACTCATCTAAGAATTGTGCTGAACATTTTATGATTTTATAGAGGTGATGACTACCAGCCACCGTTGGGCGATCGACGTTAAATAGCCATTCAATTTACGTTGGCACCCAAAAATGAAATTAGGATGAAATCTTTTAACTTCCAACCTTGATTAATAAGTTATCTAAAATTGATTAATAAGTCATCTAAAATTTAAACTCTCAAATGACATAACCTGTCTTGCTATTTTTGACAATGCAGCTTACAATAGTTATTATGCAAGCACCAAAACACTACTCGCACGCCCCAATCACCGAAGCCTTGATTGATATACAAGTTAAACTTCCACCCGAAGTTAAACTTGACAATTTGGCGCAGGTGTACTCCAGCATTCAGGCTGAGTATCCTCAGTGTGAAGGAGTGTTACTTTTTCAGGGAGAAATCATGGCAGGTGCTAGTGTTGGGGCAACAGCCAGCCAATCTCCTATTGGCTATAGAGCCTCCCGCAACGACCAAAAACAAATTCTTCAACTGCGTTTAGATGCTTTCGCATTCAGTCGGCTTGCCCCTTACGACTGTTGGGAAAATTTTCGGGAGGAAGCAAAACGACTGTGGAATATCTATCAGTCACTGACAAATCCAGAAGCACTTGTTCGTTTAGCACTCCGGTATATTAACAGGCTAGATATTCCTTTACCGATTGGCGATCTCAAAGAGTATTTGAGGACATTTCCGGAAGTTTCCGCTGACTTGCCACAAGGATTAAGTGGCTACTTTATGCAGCTACAAATTCCGCAAGAAAACTTGGGAACAATGCTGGTTCTCAATCAAGCAATAGTTCCACCTCCCACACCTGATTTTGTTTCTATAATATTGGATTTAGATCTATTTATGGAAGGAGATATTCCTTCTAATGAAATAGAGCTTTGGCACATTTTAGAACAAATGCACGAACAAAAAAACATAGCTTTTGAAGCTTGTATTACAGAACGCACAAGGGAGTTGATTAACTGATGGCTACAATTACCCCCCTACGTCCTAAGGGCGTTTCACCATCACCAAAATTGCTGGTGTTAGAGCCAAAAGCCACAGCTCAATTACAAAGTCCTGAGGGCAGAAAAATTGCAGCACTAGCTGATGAAGTGTTGCGGAATTTAACAGTTGTCAAACAATACTTACAAACTCTAGAAAGCATTGGCGAAATAGACTGGCAGCCAGTACCGCCAAAGCGTTCGGAACGAGTAATGATGCGTGCTCAGTTCAAAGGGCGTAAAAAACCTCTGCCGTATATTTTCGATGAAGAATGAGCGTAGAGCCTTTCTGGGTGCAGATCAATGAATCCACTCTCAGGCAAGGTGATTACCTGCCTGGGTGTCTCGTACCAATACCAGTATTTGACCCAACAAATTTTGGCAAAAACAGTGAAATTCAAGACGTACAAATAGAAGTTAATGAACTCGATTTAATTGTTCTTACCCAAAGCTGCGATCTGGATAATAAAAAAGTAGCTCAGGTAGTGCTGTGTGCAATTTACCATATTTCAGAATTTGAGGAAAATAACGAAGCATTTAAGAAAAAAGGAAAATGGAATGAAGTTTTAAGAGGGAGAACAGAAGGTTTGCACCTGCTGGCATCACCAACGAACCCAGATAATAACAAAGAATCACTGGTTGTAAATTTTAGAGAGATCCAAACCTTGCCTTACGAATATGTGTTGAAACACGCTAGTAATTTAAACGATCGCTGGCGATTAAAATCTCCTTACCTAGAACACTTTTCTCAGGCATTTGCACGTTTATTTATGCGAGTTGGTTTACCATCGGCTATTCCGCCTTTTTAAGTCATTTTATGTATGTTATAATTGCTAGATCAAACAAAATTTTTAGTTCAAGCTCTTGGCTTCTGTCTCCTGACTTTTAACGCGATGGTTGTCATCCCGCAGTGACAATTCATCTACTGTACTCGCGTTTAATGTCGGTGCAGAGACAGAAAAATTATTGTTTCCAGAATCCGCTGCTATTGCTGGCAACTTGCGCCGATTTCCCCACAACACGCCGGCTGTGAAAGTCAGGGATGCGATCGCAACTCCTCCCCCTATTCCCGCCCACCATAAAGACAGGGGTAAATTATTAAAATTAACCTCTGTTACCTTTGGAGTTGCCTTTTTCTTTTCCTCGTCTTTTGAGGGCTTGCTGCCGCCCCGCAAAGATTGTGCGTAAAGTTGAGGTGCTCGCTGCGTTACTATCAAATCTCCCTCGAATACACCCCTCTTCACTTCAACTAAATCTCCTGCCGTTTGACCGAGTTCAATTTCAACAGCTTGATAAGCATTGCCATTTTGGACGTAAACGGTTTTTTTACCGCTAACATCCACTACCGCCGCACTCGGAATTGCTAAAATATTTGTGGCAGTTTTGTCGGTTAAAATCTCCAACTCGGCAAACAGTCCTGGCTTTAATTCACCGTTAATATTATCTAGTTCTGCTTTCACCGGCACCACCCGCGTTTCTCCTGACACGGATGACCCAATTAAGGCGATTTTTCCATTGAAAGTGCGATCGGGTAAATTAGCGACTTTTACCCTGACTTCCTGACCCTGTTTTACTTGATTCAGGTCTTTTTCGTAAATATTGGCTGTGGCAAAAACGCGGCTGTCATTTAACAGACTCATCAACGGTTTTTCAGCGTTTACTGACTCTCCTGGGGTGATTTCGCGATCGGCTACCGTCCCCGAAATCGGAGCAACTACGGTAACGAGTCCTCGATCGTTGGCAACAGTTCCTAATTGTTGGAGCCGCGCTTGGTAGGCTGCGTCAGCCAAGCGAATGCGCGACTGAGCGACTTCGACGGCAGTTTTGCCGCGTTTGAGTTGGTTCTCGGCTTCTAGGACTTCCCGGCGGCTCTGAGCTCTGGTAAGTTGAGCTTTTGCTTCTGCTACTCTGCCTTGAGATTCCCGCAATTCCCGCATAGGGAGGTCTACTTCGGCTTGTTTAATTTCGGTTTCGGCTTTGATAACTTCAGGACGGCTTTTTGCCTTAGCAACAGTGGCTTTTGCTTCGGCGAAGCGGGCTTGCGATTCCAGCATTGTGCGCCGCGCGATCGCTCCTGATGCCGCTAATTCTTTGTCGCGCTCGAACTGTTCTTTAGCAATAGTTAATTCTGTTTCGGCCCGCGCTATTTCGGCTTGCGCTATTTCAACTTGGCGTTGATAGTTTTCTTTAGCGGCTCGCACAACTGAACGCTTGTTTACTAATTCTTGTTCTCGCTGGTACTGCTTAGTTACCGCCGTCAATTGGGTTTGGGCTTGGGCGATTTCTGCTGCGGATATTTGAAGTTGGCGATCGTAATTTTCTCGTGCTAGTTTGAGATCGCCTTCCGCTTGCTGCAAATCTGCCTCAGCTTCCGCACGTTTTGAGAGAGATTCAACCCGCAACTGTCCTAATTCGGAACTCGATAAAACCGCAACTGGTTGACCTTTTGATACTTTGTCGCCAGGCTTAACCAGCAACTCTACTACTTTGCCAGCAACAGGAGCCGTCACTTCGACTTTTTGGTTGGGCAAAGTTTCAATTTGTCCTGTGGTTTTGATGCCGATATCTAGTCGCTGGCGGGCGGCAGGGGAGACTTTAATACCTAATCGTTTTGCTGTTTCGGCATCGACAGAAATAGCAGCAGGAGTTTGAGTTGTTTCGCCGCTTTGGTGAAATTCATCTCCGTGTCCCGCGTGGGCAAAAACAGCGGCGGGAGAAGTTAGCAAAATTAGGCTGAACAAAGTTCCCGAAAAGCTGCTAATAATTGCCGGACATTGAGCATATTTGTTAAATATCATCGTTGGCATTGTCCTTGAAATCAGGTTGAGTGCCACAGGTTTAACGGTTGGTATTTTGCCAAGGTAAGTAAGTGATACCCATTAAGTAAAATTACTTATTAGCATTTTCCAAGAAGCGACCGCTAAGCAATGACCAAGAGCTAAAAATGCTCTACTCAACCTAGTATTTCACGGTCAAATGAAATTAGGATGAAATTTCGCCTCAGCAGCCCAGATGCCCACCGGATTCTAAAATACGAAGATAAGTTTCGCCTAATGACAAGCGATTGTTCTGTAGATTTTTTTCCGGTTTTTTTATCTCTGCTGGCGCTTCAATTTCCTTTGTTAATGCGCTCACTAGCGCCTCTACGGGGGCATTTGATGTATAAGTGGTGTTTAATTCCAAGGTATTCAATATCATAAACTACCCTCTCTTTCTATATAGCTTTTTGCTGAGTTATCTATTACTTTAGAGGTATGGCTGAGCAATTGTCTACAGTATTTTTACGTAACTTTCTACTACTTTAGAGGTAGGGCGGCTCAATAATCTATAGTATGTGTAGCTACTCTCAGGAAACTGAGGTGGATTCAGACAAATGCTGACAGCCACTGTCGAGCTACATTACTTTGTCTACCAAGGTTGTCGCCACTTTTTCATTTGCTCAATTTCTTGCTTTGGTGAAGCAAGTATTTTCGGAACTCTTGAGCTACTGTGATTAATGTCACTCATTTTCGTGATTTTTGTCACGTTTTGTGGAGGTGAGCTAAATTACTGTTTGTACCAAGCTTGCCGCCACTGTTTCATTTGCTCAATTTCTTGCTTTTGCGAAGTCAGAATTTCTTGAGACAATTTCTTCATTTCCGGGCGTTTTGACTTCTTCAAAGCATCTTCAGCCATCACTAAAGCTCCTTCGTGGTGGGGAATCATCGCATTGATAAATCGCAAGTCAAATTGGTCGTCAGCGGCCCCTAAATCCATGCTCATCATCATGCTTTGCATTTGTTCTGGAGTCATGGCCATCATGTGACCCATTGGAGCGTGATAAGCCATCGGGGTACTGCTGGCTTGGGGATACCACGTTTTTCGCCACTCTTTCATTTGATTTATTTCGCGGTTTTGAGCAGCAATAATGTTATTTGCTAGTTTTTTCATTTCCGGACGTTTGGATTTATTGAGTACCTCTTTAGCCATGTTTACAGCACCTTGATGGTGTACTGTCATGCCATCAATAAATCGCAAATCGTAGTCGGCATCAGCCGGGCCTAAATCCATTGACATATCGTGATTCATGCCATGATTCATACCACCCATGCCGCCGCCTTGTGCCACGTCTTGCTTGTTGTTTGCTTGGGTTGCAGCCGTAACGTTTGGGGCTTGAGTTTCGCTGGAAGGGGCCTTTGAACAAGCTGCAAGCACTCCACTGGTTAAAGCGGCTGTGGCGGTCAACATCAGCGCTGCAAAGCCTGTTTTCAATGAAATTGGTTTCATAGAGCTTATATCCTTAAAACGGCCATTTATCTTCAGCTTTTCACATATAAATGAAATTAGGATGAAATTTTTGGGGCGAACTTGTAAAGAATTATTGCTCTGCCCTCGATCGCACTCAAAGTTAAGATTTACAGAACTCACAACCTAATTATGTAGGGTACACAGTGCGCGCCTTACCCCTAGGGGTAGCGTGTCCAACCACTTTTTTCATAATTCCTGATTTATTTTGCAATTCCCCTTGACTCTCCAGTGTACTGGAGACATTACAATACAGTTAATTCATTGATTGAGCAGAGTAGTTTCTGCTGAGGTTCAAATTATGACTTTTCAGCTAAAAGTTCCTAAGATGGCTTGTTCTGCTTGTGCGACTACAATCACAAAAGCAGTCCAAGCCATTGACTCAGCCTCAACGGTTGAGGCTGATCTCAAGACAAAATTGGTCACGATTCACACCGCTAAGTCAGAAAGTGAAGTTAGGAAAGCGATCGCATCGGCGGGCTATCCAACTATTTAAAGACAAAGGGTAAATGTCTCATTGAGGATGGCATCTATGGACAATCTCACACTTAAATTGCGGGGCATGAGTTGTGCTTCTTGTGCTTCATCTATCGAACAAGCAATTCAATCTGTTCCCGGCGTAATTGAGTGCCATGTCAATTTTGGGATGGAACAAGCAACCATCCAATACGACTCCAAGCAAACCAACTTAGAAAGAATTCAATCGGCGGTTGATGATGCGGGATACCAAGCTTTGCCGCTTCAAGAAATGGCGGATGTAGAGGATGATTCCGAAGAAGCCGATCGCAAATCTGAATCTCAAACCTTGCAGCGCAAACTGTGGACAGCAGGTATCATAAGCATCCTGCTATTTGTGGGCGCTATTCCAGCGATGACCGGCTTGCATCTGCCATTTATTCCCGCATGGCTGCACAATTTTTGGCTGCAATTAGTCCTGACATCACCCGTACAATTTTGGTGCGGAAAATCGTTTTATGTGGGAGCTTGGAAATCCCTAAAACGGCGTGTAGCAACAATGGATACCCTGATTGCTTTGGGTACGAGTGCTGCTTACTTTTATTCTGTATTTGTGACAGTTTTTCCCGGTTTCTTCATGGCCCAAGGTTTGACTCCTAGCGTTTACTACGAAGTAGCCGCCAGCGTTATCGCCTTAATTTTGTTGGGGAAAACCCTAGAAAATCGGGCGAAGGGAGAGACTTCGGAGGCAATTCGCAAACTCATGGGTTTGCAAGCAAAAACTGCTCGGATAATTCGCAACGGGGAAGAATTAGAAGTGCCGATCGCCCAAGTGGAAATTGGCGATGTCGTGCAGGTGCGGCCGGGAGAGCAAATCCCCGTAGATGGAGAGGTAATTGAGGGTGCTTCGACGGTAGACGAAGCAATGGTTACGGGAGAAAGTTTGCCCGTCAAAAAGCAGCTTGGCGACGAAGTTATCGGAGCTACAATTAACAAAACTGGCAGTTTCAAGTTTCGGGCGACAAGAGTTGGCAATGATACATTTTTAGCTCAAATTGTCAAGATGGTGCAGGACGCACAGGGTTCAAAAGCACCGATTCAAAAGTTAGCCGACCAAGTGACGGGTTGGTTTGTTCCTGTAGTAATTGCCGTCGCTTTAGCTACTTTTATTATCTGGTTTAACGCGACTGGAAATATCACTTTGGCGACCGTAACAATGGTGGAAGTGCTGATTATTGCCTGTCCCTGCGCTTTGGGTTTGGCGACTCCGACTGCTGTGATGGTTGGCACGGGTAAAGGTGCAGAAAACGGGATTTTAATTAAAGGAGCCGAGAGTTTAGAATTGGCTCACCAAATCCAAATTATCGTGTTAGATAAAACTGGAACTCTTACAGAAGGCAAGCCGACTGTAACTGATTTTGTGACCATTAAAGGAACGGCGAACAGCAATGAGTTAAAGTTGCTGCAATTGGCGGCGTCTGTAGAGCGAAATTCGGAGCATCCTTTGGGGGAAGCTGTTGTGAGGTACGCTCAATCTCAAGAGGTTAATTTGACGGATGTTAAGGATTTTGAGGCGATCGCCGGGAGTGGCGTGCGCGGGGTTGTAGCCGGAAAGTCGATCGCCCTGGGAACGCTGAGGTGGATGCAGGAACTCGGCTGCGATACTGAATATCTGGAACTGCGCGCGAGAGCTTTGGAAGCTGCGAGCAAAACGGTTGTTTGGATGGCGGTAGAGGGCAAAATAGAGGCAATTCTGGGCATTGCGGATGCCCTCAAACCGTCGTCAGCGCAGGCGGTGAAAGCACTTCAAAAGCTCGGTTTGGAGGTGGCGATGCTGACTGGGGATAATCGCGCGACGGCAGAGTCGATCGCCCAATCCGTGGGCATTACTCGCGTTTTTGCGGAAGTTAGACCCGACCAAAAAGCAGCTCAAATTCAAGCCCTGCAACGGGAAGGAAAAATTGTCGCGATGGTGGGAGACGGGATTAACGATGCACCGGCTTTGGCCGCTTCAGACGTGGGAATTGCGATCGGCACCGGCACAGATGTGGCGATCGCAGCCAGCGATATAACCTTAATTTCAGGAGATTTGCAAGGCATAGTTACAGCAATTAAACTTTCCCGCGCCACCATGCGGAACATTCGCGAAAATCTGTTTTTTGCGTTTATTTACAACATCGCTGGAATACCGATCGCGGCGGGCATTTTGTACCCCATTTTTGGCTGGCTGCTAAATCCAATTATCGCCGGTGCAGCAATGGCTTTCAGTTCAGTCTCTGTAGTTACTAATGCTTTGCGATTGCGGAATTTTCAAGCCAAATCTAGTGCATAAATTTGGAGAAATTAGAAAAATGTTACACCATCGTCAAATTTGGGGAAGTCTCGCGAGTTTAGGACTTGTGATGGGAATGGCATCAGGAGTTCAAGCTTCCAAAATGTCCGTGCAGCATTCTACTTCAACGACTCAATTCCGCAGCCTTGAACAGCCACTCGGTTTAAAAGTTGGCGTCACAATAGGTGGTTTAACATTAATTGGTGTGGAATTGTGGTGGTTTTTGTTCAGTAAAGCTAAAGGGCACCAAGCTAAAAATATTCAGGGTATACAAGAATTGACTATTACTGTAGACGGGGGTTATGAGCCTGCCACTGTAGTTGTGAAAGCAGGTCAATTAGTCAGGCTCAATTTCTTGAGGCGCGACCCCAATAGTTGTCTGGAAAAAGTGTTGTTACCAGATTTTCACATTGTCCGCGAATTACCTCTAAATCAGGTAACGGCTGTTGAATTTACCCCTGACAAACCTGGACGATACCTATTTACGTGCGGCATGAATATGTTTCGGGGTGTGGTGGAAGTACAAAGCTAAATCAAATAGACAGTTATCAACCTGCGGCAACTGCGATGGTTGAGTGGCGAGTTTTTTCCGCAGGAAATAGCTACAATAGATGAAAGCTTAAAAAATTTGGAGTGAGCTAAATGCAACTACTACACACGATGCTCCGAGTCGGCAACCTGGAAGAGTCCCTCAAATTTTACACCGAGGTTCTGGGCATGAAATTACTGCGAAAAAAGGACTATCCAGACGGTAAATTTACTCTGGCTTTTGTGGGCTACGGCGACGAATCAGACACTACAGTTTTGGAATTAACATACAACTGGGGCGTCACAGAGTACAATTTGGGAGATGCTTACGGTCATATTGCGATCGGCGTTGACGACATTTACGGTACTTGCGAAGAAATTAAAGCTCGCGGTGGTAAAGTTAGTCGGGAACCCGGCCCGATGAAGCACGGTTCAACAGTCATCGCTTTTGTGGAAGACCCAGATGGATATAAAGTTGAATTAATTCAACTGGAAAATCAAGGTAGCAACACCCAGAAAGTAGCAGCAACAACCGCATCCTAACTTTCTTAAGAGGGGGGAAGGGGAAGGAAAAACTATCTTCCCTCTTCTGTTTTCCTTTTGACAACAGTCGTACCCACAACTGTCAACTGTCAACTGTCAACTGAAACTTTTAATTCGATCGCACCGACGGTACAAACTGTTGCAAATAAATTTTTTGCCACAATATAGAAAAACTGCTCCCTATTTGGCTTAAGCTATCAAATTTAGGAATTAATTTAGATTCTCGGCGCTGGTCTAAAGCAGCGATACCCGAAAAAAATATAGCTAATACTAACAAAAATACTACGATCACACTAAATAAAATAGTCCAATAAACTAGAAATTCACTTGTGTAGCTGACCCCGAATATCCAATTAATCACTAAATCCGATAAATACAAAAACAGCCCTACTGAAAACCCCACCCTAAATAATAGCCACGTCCACTTAAACATATCTGTTGCAGTCTTGCTATTTTTGGACGCAGAAAGTTCTAACTCTCTAATTTGACTGTTAATATTTGAGGTGATTTCATACAACGTATACTGCAAAGAATCTCTGATATAATTGAGTTCATTGTCGAGGTTTATGCACTGCTCGGAGGTACTTTTATCCAAGCTCAGGTTTTGGATTTTTTGGCGGTGCGCCGCCAGTTTATTGTCGAGAGTGTAATCCCATTTTTCCAGCCGATCTACCGTCAAATACAAAAGTTCCCTATTAGCATCTAACAAGCTCTGGCAATTTATGATTGACTTAACTAACTTGCTGAGATTGTTGATATGCTCCTCTAGGGTTTGTTCGTATTCCCTTTGTTTAGCTGACAAGAAACTTGCGAGTTCGACATCGCGATCGCCGCACAGCGACAAAGCCTCACAATACAAGTCGTCAATTTCCATTTTACCGAAATATAGTGCCGCTTTGTACTCCTCGATTTCGGGAAGAGTCAGGGATTCTAAAGGCTGATATTTTACATTAAATTTATATAGGAGCGCTGTCAGAATCTGCGCCGATTTTCGCTCCAGCTTGTCTTTGTAGGGTGCTAAAATAAGGGCAGCTAAATTTTTGACTCTCACTTCCTGGTGGTGCAGAAACTCAAAAATTTTGGCAAGTATTTTGGAGAATTCCCAGTCATTAAACTTATTTTCCGCAACTTCCAAAAAGTTTGTTACCGCTGCATCGTTTTCGGCATTCAATTCGTAGGAGTCCCTAAGTGCGATCGCAGCAAATACTCGATCGATCCAAAACAGATATTCTTCGCAATCCATTGGCAGGCTCGGCAGCAGCCAGCTCGGGCCGTACACCCAAAAATCGAGACAATTTTCATATTCCTTACCGCTGTCATTTCTGCTGCTGTCGTCCAAAGCAAATTTGTTGCTGGCTAACAGTTTAATTTGCTCTTCTACAACCAGCCGCTCAATTTCCCCTGCATTGATTGTGACATTGACCGCACTTTCCTTGCCTTGCCCTGCTTCATCCAACCACATTGACTTAATACTAACAGCCGCAGACCACCGAATTAAAGGAGTCGAGCCCCCTTGCGCTTCCACTTCTAACGCCGCCAGCAGATTTTTGCTAAAATCCCTTGCTCTAGCCGCTCTCTCACTTGATATCAGTCCATCTCGCACCTTCCCAAATGCCTGAATTGCCAAAGCGCGAAACAGCAAATTCGGATGCGGTTTTCTGACGGATTGCGGTATATTTTCCCTTAATATTCCGCTTTTCGGTAGGCCCAAAACTTCAGCAAAAGGCTCGATCCCGCACTGTCGCAGGATTTCTTCAACAGTGTTTATTCTTTGCCAAGGTTGAGTATCTTTAGTGAGAGTGAAGATTAGCGCTGTGCCACTGCATTCCATTGACTCAGGGATGCTGGTGCGATCGAGTTTCCACAGATTCTTCGTCATAATTTGTCGCTATGACAATTACTAGATCTTGACCCCATTGTTTGATGCTCAATCCAATTTTACATCTACTGCTGCTTTTTGTCAAAATTAGTCCTCGACACATATGGAATTAGAAACCCGGTTTCACGAGTAAATTTCTCATAACTCAAGCCGAGATTTCCCCTATAAACCTGGTTGAACAAGGCAAATGTGCGTCCCGAACTAAATATATTATTTTGCAATAATTGGTCAAATGTCCAAATTTTATGTTGGGCAACGAAACCCAACCTACTAGAGTCATTTCTTTGTCGGATCTTTTAAGATTTTGTCGCTTACCATTTGGTCAACGATTAAGTCACTGATAATTTGAGCTCCGTGGGAGGTAAAGTGCAAGCCGTCATTACTTTTCACATAGCCTCGCTTACCAGATTTATTAGCCACTACAGGCACAAATTTTCCGGCTTGTCCAAATGTCTCCCAAGTAGAAATAAATTCGATTTTGGATGAAGATTTGCTCGCATTTTTATAAATCGCGTTCATGATGGGAAAAGCTTTGAGATACGAAGAGTTGTTAGGTATCGATTGACCAACCCAATACACTTTTCTCACGGATGACGACTCAAGTAAATTGGCATATTTTTCAACTCTTTCTTGATAAGCTTTTTGCCATTCTTTGGTCATAATTCTCCAGGCTTTTCCTTGAAAATCAATGATATTTTGACGGTCATTGGTTCCGAACAAAACTATCACTACATCCGGCTGGTAATTATTAATAATTTGGCGAGTTCTGGCATACCAATCATAATAATCAATCCGATTTAATCCGGTCGAAACCTTGTAGTCTATTGTCGTATCGGCGATATTGTATTTTTTCTTAAGAGTGTACTGGAGTTGAATTCCTAAGTCGAACATTACGGAATCTCCAATAAATAAAAATCTGCGATAAGGTCTGGTAAGTTTAGGTTTAGCTGGGGTTGGTTTTTTAGCTGGGGTTGGTTTTGGGGGCTGAACGGCCGCTTTTGTTTCGGTTTTTACAGGAGGAAGTTCTGATTCTTTGGGTAGGCTATCGAAGTTAATATCTTTAATTTTGCTCCAAAAATCTTGTTCGGATTTTCGGAAACCGTCTATTTCGATCTGACGCGCGGCTTGTTTGATTTCTGGACTGGCGAAAGGAGTTGAAGCAAAGCTTTTGAGAAATAATGATAAGTTTGAAAATATTAAAGTGAGAATTACAGAAGTAACAATCAGCAAAATTTCCCGGTCTTTCATATTTCTTAGAAATTAAAGTAAATAAAAGGCGGAACGGTACTCGGCCCCAACATCAAGATAGTATACACGAGTAACGAAACTAAGACAACCCGAAAAAAAATGTTTTTTAATGACAATATGGTTTGCAATAGTTGGGAGATGCGATCGCCCCACAAGTTGATCGCGCCAATGACTGCAATTACTAAATACAATTGCCAAAAGTTAAATTGAAAAGTGGCTACCGCAGGATGGACAATTCCTTGAAAAAAACTCAGCGCCGTTTCCCAGTTGGGAGTGCCGAAAAATACCCAGCTACAAGTAACAAAAGTAAATGTTAGCAGCCAACTGAAAAATTTAGCCAATCTGGGAAAGGCATAGTCTAATTTAAAGTGGATAGCTTGGGGGAGATCTTTACATAAATGGTTGACAATTAATCCTAAACCGTGAATTGCTCCCCAGAAAATAAAGTTTAAACCTGCGCCGTGCCACAATCCACCGATCGCCATTGTTAAAAATAGATTTAGGTACTTCCTCAACTTGCCGTATTTGTTGCCGCCAAAGGGAAAGTAAACGTAATCCCTCAGCCACTCGGAAAGACTGAGGTGCCACCTTTTCCAAAATTCTTGCAGGCTGAGCGATCGGTATGGCATATTAAAGTTGGCAATGGGTTGGAAACCCAGCAAACAGGAGATGCCGTTGGCTAAATCCGAGTAGCCGCTGAAATCTACGTAAATTAGACAGGAATAGGAAATTGCCGCGAGGATTAAATCGATGCTGCTGTATTGCTGGGGGACTTTGAATGGCAAGTCAGTGAAGTTAAACAAAAAGCTCGATAAAGTATATTTTTTGAATAGTCCAGACAAAATCAAAACTATAACTTCTTCAATTTTATAGTCGTATTTTTCCGGTGAATTTAGCTGCCCGTAAAATTCGCGAGCTCGCGAGATTGGCCCGGAGGCAATTTGCGGAAAGTAGGTAATGTAGGCGGCATAGTCTACAAATTTCGGACAAGGGATTTTTTGCTGGTAGCAGTCGATTAAATGAGAAATCATTCTAAAAGTGTAGAAAGACACGCCGACGGGGGCGATTATTTGCAAAACTGGAAAGTTGGCTGGAATTTGTAGCTGGTTCAGTACCTCAAATAAAGAAGTTACAAAAAAGTTGCAATATTTAAATATCCCGAGATAGCCAATGTTGAAAATTAGACCGGAGATTAAAGCAATTTTTTTATACTTACTGTTGCAGAGAACCCGGAGAATGATATAATTGTAGACTGTAGATAAAATAAGGAGCAAGAGAAAGTCAAAACTCCAAAAGGAATAAAATAATAAACTGGAAACTAACAAGACAATTTTATACAAATCGACTTGGGGTTTCACAGAGACGATCAGGCTAAAAATAATTAGGAAAAAAACTAGAAACTGGTAAGTGGGAAATAGCATAAGTCTCAGCCGATAAAAAATCTTGTTTCTGGCAATATTTTTATAAGTACGACTAGCCAACCTATCCCGAAGGGAATCGCTAGAGTCGGTCTGACCGCAGCAAATTTCGGGGTGGATTGCGGACTGTAAGCTTTTGTAAGAGGTCAATTAGGCCACAACTTCCGCCCTAGTTAACCGCACTCATAAATTCATAATCCTGTTTAAAGATTATGATGGTTGTGAGACGATGTATTAACGGATAACAACAGGAATCCCCTTGATTGCGAGGAACCAACGTGCAGCCAACAGACCCTAGCAAATTTACAGATCAAGCCTGGGAAGCCATTGTCAAATCCCAGGATGTAGCCCGCCGTTTTGCCAATCAGCAGCTAGAGGTTGAACATTTAGCGATCGCCCTTCTCGAACAGCAAGGCCAGGCAAACAGCATTCTCAGCAAAGCTGGAGTTGATGTCCCCCGCTTCGCCCAGCAGTTAGATGCTTTTGCCAAACGACAGCCCAGAGTTGCCAACGCTGACCAACTATACCTCGGCCGCGGCTTAGAAGTGATGTTAGATGTTGCCGAGGCCACTAGAGCGACTTGGCAAGATAATTTTATCGCCGTTGAACATTTATTAATTGGTTTAGTAGAAGACGAACGAGTCGGTCGCAGGTTGCTGACAAAAGGCGATGGGCCGCCGGGTCGCCCCGGTTACGATCGCAAACCCCCAGCCGGTACGATCGATCGACCAAAACTCGAAGAAGCAATCAAATTAGTCCGCGCCACTGCTAAAACCCAAGAAAAAAATTCCGAAACGGGCAAAGGCAGCCGCAGCAGCGCTAAAGCCCAAGATCAAGATGGCGAAGCTAACTCCGACGCCCTCAGCAAGTACGGCCGCGATTTGACAGAAGCCGCCAAAGCCGGCAAACTCGACCCAGTAATCGGCCGCGACGAGGAAATCCGCCGCGTGGTGCAAGTTCTTTCCCGCCGCCAAAAAAACAATCCGGTGTTAATTGGCGATCCCGGAGTCGGAAAAACTGCGATCGCC
The DNA here is from genome assembly GCF_036700845.1 of Microcoleus sp. S13_C5. Taxonomy (NCBI): domain Bacteria; kingdom Bacillati; phylum Cyanobacteriota; class Cyanophyceae; order Oscillatoriales; family Microcoleaceae; genus Microcoleus; species Microcoleus sp. S13_C5. Next base: position 30,927 of record NZ_JAUBPR010000001.1, on the reverse strand, counting down.
GAAGGTTTAGCCCAGCGAATTGTCAACGGGGACGTACCGGAATCTTTGAAAAATCGCCAGCTATTTAGCCTCGACATGGGCAGTTTAATTGCTGGGGCAAAATTCCGGGGCGAATTTGAAGAACGATTGCGGTCTGTCCTGCGGGAAGTCATCGATTCCGACGGGCAAATTGTCCTATTTATTGACGAATTGCACACGGTTGTCGGTACTGGTGGCGGTGGCAGTTCCGGTTCGGGAATGGATGCGGGAAATTTGCTAAAACCGATGTTGGCGAGAGGCGAATTGCGCTGTATCGGCGCTACAACTCTCGACGAATTCCGCAAGAATATTGAAAAAGATCCTGCCTTGGAACGCCGCTTTCAACAAGTATTTGTCGGCGAACCCAGCGTAGAAGATACTGTTTCGATTTTGCGCGGATTGAAAGACCGTTACGAACGCCACCACGGGGTAAAAATTACTGATTCGGCCCTGGTAGCTGCTGCAACTCTGTCTTTTCGCTATATTTCCGATCGATTTTTGCCGGACAAGGCGATCGACCTGGTAGATGAAGCGGCCGCCCACTTGAAAATGGAGATTACCTCTAAACCTGTGGAATTGGAAGGCATTGACCGCCGGGTGATGCAGTTGGAAATGGAAAAATTGTCGATCGAAGGGGAAGGAAAAGGTGCTCTAGCCCCTGGGCTCGGCTTCCGCGTCGAACGCATCACCTCTGAGATTGACATTTTAAAAGTCAAACAGGAAAAATTGTCCTCTCAGTGGTTGGGCGAAAAGCAGTTGTTGGATGCAATCAATAAATTGAAAGCAGAAGAAGACCAATTGCGAGTCCAAATCGAACAGGCAGAAAGGGCTTACGATTTGAATAAAGCCGCACAGTTAAAGTACGGCAAGTTGGAAACTGCGGTGCGCGATCGCGAAGCGAAAGAAGCGGAACTTTTGAAACAGCAAGCTCAAGGTTCTTCCCTGCTGCGCGAAAAAGTTACTGAGGGCGATATTGCGGAAATTGTCGCCAAATGGACGGGCATTCCCGTTAACCGGTTGTTAGAATCCGAACGCCAAAAATTGCTGCAATTGGAAAAACACTTGCACCAAAAAGTCATCGGTCAAGAGGAAGCTGTAACAGCGGTGGCGGCGGCAATTCGGCGCGCGAGGGCGGGCATGAAAGACCCCGGAAGGCCGATCGGCTCTTTCTTGTTTATGGGCCCCACAGGCGTCGGAAAAACTGAGTTAGCGCGGGCGTTGGCGGAGTTTTTGTTTGACAGCGATGATGCGATCGTCCGCATCGATATGTCGGAATACATGGAGAAACACAGCGTTTCCCGGTTGGTAGGAGCTCCCCCCGGATATGTCGGTTACGACGAAGGGGGACAACTTTCCGAAGCAGTGCGGAGACATCCTTATTCGGTAGTGCTGTTTGACGAAGTGGAAAAAGCGCACCCCGACGTATTTAACATTTTGCTGCAAGTGTTGGATGACGGCAGAATTACCGATTCTCAAGGTCGAGTGGTTGACTTTAGAAATACCGTAATTGTGATGACTAGCAATATCGGCAGCGACCACATTTTAGACGTGTTTACTAAGAAGGAAAAAACCGTCAAAAAACCTGCTAGTAAGAAGCAGGAAACGAAAGATTTGTCAAGTCAAAAGACAGATTATAAAGTGGCTGCCGATGGTACTGTTGAGGTGTCGGCCCAGCGAGTCGATGGTGATACTCTAACTAAGAGTGAAAACAAGACTGAAAACAAGAGTGAAAATGAAAATTTATTGACTCAAGAACGGGAGACAGACCAAGAGTACGAACAGATGTTAAAACGGGTGATGACAGCGCTGCGATCGCACTTCCGGCCCGAATTTCTCAATCGGGTGGACGAGATAATTTTGTTCCACACTTTGAGCAAGGTCGAACTGCGGCAAATAGTCAGTATCCAAGTGAAGCGGATCGAGCGGTTGTTGGCCGAGCAAAAAATTACTTTGGAACTGTCGGATGCGGCGAAAAACCATATCACAGATGTCGGTTACGACCCGGTTTACGGCGCTCGTCCCTTGAAACGCGCCATCCAGCGGGAGCTGGAAAACCCGCTGGCTAACAAGATTCTGGAAAATGCGTTTGTGGAGGGAGATACAATTGCGATCGACTGTGAAAATAACTCTTTGCAATTTCGCAAAAAAGAGTCTCGCCCAGCGCTGACAGGTAAGAGTTTGTAGTTGCCGAATAGTTAGGAACAGGCAAGATGCCTGTTCCACAAACCATCAATTTTCTTGTGGAACAGGCATCCTGCCTGTTATTGAAAATTAGGAACAGGCATCCTGCCTGTTATTGAAAATGGTGAAACCTGTTAGTTGATATCAAGAATTCGAGATGGTGCGGCTGCCGTAAGCATCCATGCTGTAGGCGGGAACGCGAACGCTGTAATCCATCTCTGTTGCTGTGATTGCTACAGCCAATTTTTCAAAAGATTCATCGTTCCAATTCCGCTCGTGGATGGGCTTTGACTGTTCCCCGAGGAAATATGCTTGAGTGCCAATTACTGAGGCTGCGACCCAACCGACGATTAAAAGAGCGATTACAATAGCCATATTTACTTTTTCCTTAACTTTTGTTGCTTTATGTAAACTAATGTAACGAATATTAGTAATAAACGTCAAGGTACTGTAATGTCGTGCCAACCGTCCGGCAGGTAGTAAATACCGCACCTAATCCTCAGTCTGTAGGGTGTGCTTAGTGTCAACAAGGGCTCGATCCCCCCTAGCCCCCCTTAATAAGGGGAAGACAAGAGTGTTCTCTGGCGTCCCCCTTATCAAGGGGGATTTAGGGGGATCTAGACAGGGCTACCAGCGAGAGATACAGAGGGGTTTCAGGCTTAAGTTGACACGCCTTGGTAGGGTTGGTACTACCGCGCATCGGTAGCTAGCACAGTACCCGGATTGTGAACTGTATCCGAAATAGCAAAACAGATTGTTGAGATTTTAGAGTTAAGAAATTATAAGTTTTGCGTTAATAAATTACGATTAAAAGTCTGCCGCTGGCATGAGGAATAGCGGCCAAATTATGAGTTATGATTTATCAGTTTGGATGGGAACTAACAAATCCCAATTACCAAATTTTAAGTACAAATTACTAATTACCAATCGTCGCTACAAATCATGGCAAACTCAATGTTAAATGACGACCCCTTGTGGTTCAAAGACGCCATTATTTACGAAGTACCAGTTCGCGCTTTTGCCGACAGCAATGCAGACGGCATCGGCGACTTTAGAGGACTGACAGAAAAACTGGATTACCTGCAAAACTTGGGAGTCACAGCAATTTGGGTACTGCCATTTTTTCCCTCGCCGCTCCGAGACGACGGTTACGATACATCTCACTATACTACGGTCAACCCGATTTACGGCACATTAGAGGATTTTAAAGACCTTTTAGAAGCAGCGCACCAGCGGGGAATTCGAGTCATTATTGAGTTAATCGTCAACCACACTTCCGATCAGCACGCTTGGTTTCAGCGAGCGCGCCGCGCCCCAAAAGGCAGTAATGAAAGAGATTTTTATGTGTGGAGCGACACGCCGGAAAAATATCAAGATGCTCGGATTATTTTCAAAGATTTTGAAACATCTAATTGGGCTTGGGATGCGGTAGCAAAAGCTTATTACTGGCACCGTTTTTATTCCCACCAACCCGATTTGAATTACGACAATCCCGCCGTCCGCCAAGCCATCTTAGATGTGGTAGATTTCTGGTTGGCGCTGGGAGTAGACGGACTGCGAATGGATGCGGTGCCTTACCTGTACGAGCGCGAAGGTACTAACTGCGAAAACCTGCCAGAAACTCACGTATTCCTGAAGCAATTGCGGCAGCACGTAGATGAGAAATTCCCGAACCGGATGCTGCTGGCTGAGGCGAATCAGTGGCCGGAGGATGCGGTTGAATATTACGCTAATGGGGATGAATGTCACATGAACTTTCATTTTCCGCTGATGCCGCGTTTATTTATGGCTTTGCATATGGAAGATAGCTTCCCAATTAGCGACATTCTCCAGCAAACTCCACATATTCCCAATAACTGTCAGTGGGCCTTATTTTTGCGGAATCACGATGAATTGACGCTGGAAATGGTGAGTGATGAAGACCGAGATTATATGTATCGGGTTTACGCTCAAGACACTCAGGCGAGAATTAATTTGGGCATCCGCCGCCGCTTGGCTCCTTTGATGGGAAATAACCGCCGCCGCATCGAGTTGATGAATGCTTTGCTGCTGTCTCTTCCGGGTACGCCGGTGCTTTACTACGGCGATGAAATTGGCATGGGAGACAATATCTATTTGGGCGATCGCAACGGTGTGAGAACTCCGATGCAGTGGAGTGGCGATCGCAATGCCGGTTTCAGCCGTGCTAACCCGCAGCGGCTGTACGCACCGCCAATTGTTGACCCTGAATATCACTACGAATCTATTAACGTGGAAGCGCTGCGGGCGAATCCGAGTTCTCTTTGGTGGTGGATGAAACGCCTAATAGCAATTAGGCAGCGCTTCCAAGCATTCGGTCGCGGGACTTGCGAGTTTCTGTACCCGGAAAACCGCAAAGTTTTAGCTTTTGTTCGCACTTATCAAGACGAACACATCCTCGTAGTGGCTAATTTGTCGCGCTTCGTCCAGACGGCAGAATTAGACCTTGCGCCCTTTAAAGGTGCTGTTCCGGTGGAGATTTTCGGCCGCACTGAGTTTCCTGCAGTTGGGGAGCAGCCTTACTTTTTGAGCTTGAGTCCTCACACTTTTTACTGGTTTACTCTTACTGTTAAACACGAAGAATTTTCGCTGCACGGTGTTCCCACAGACTTGCCTACTTTGGCGGTCATAGGTAATTGGAAAACTGCTTTTGCTACAAGTCAGTTAAGCGATATGCTGCTTAATATTTTGCCGGGATACTTGCGGCGAAATCGCTGGTTTAGCGGTTCAGATCGGACAATTCAATCTTTAGAAATAAGTGAAATTGTACCGATTGAATGTAAAGATAGTGCGGGGGAGCAATCTCAAGTTTACATTCTGTTCTTGCTGTTGAATTATACTGAAGGTATGCCTGAAACTTACGTTTTGCCTTTAGGTTGGGAAGAGATGAAAGGCGATGTGGACGATCGGGCGATCGCGCGCCTGCACTTCCCAGAAACCAACAAGGAAGTCGGGGTACTATTTGATGCTGCTGGTGACAAAGGTTTTCTGAGCGCGCTGCTGGAGGCGATCGGCAATTCTCGCAGTTACAGAGGTGGTGCAGGTCAACTGGTAGGAATTGCCGACAGTGCATTTAGCTCAGAAGAAGATTTATCGCAGCTCGACCCTCACCTGTTCAAAAAAGAACAAAGCAATACATCCGCAGGTTACGGCGACCGCTTCGTCCTGAAAATATTGCGAAAAGTCGAGGAAGGAATTAACCCCGAATTAGAAATCGGACGCTTTTTAACAGAGCGCAACTCGATCCAACACTACGCTCCAATTGCCGGAGCATTGGAATATCACACACCAGCAAAACAAGTCCTTACCGTCGGAATACTGCAAAAATTAATCCCCGACAGCATAGACGCTTGGTCTTATACATTAGACACACTGCGCGACTATTTCGAGCAAGTAATGACAGTAGAAGCAAAGCATTCCGGCGAGAATTTATCTACTGCCCCCGAAAATTATTTACCGAGCGCTTTGACCGGACAAATGCAGCGGAACTCAAACTCGCTAGTAGCGGATTTATCTCTAGAAATTCCCGCCTTAGCTCGCCAACTCATCGGCTCTTACTTAGCATCAGCCGAGCTTTTAGGTAAGCGGACAGCCGAACTTCACCTCGCTTTAGCTTCTGACACAGAAAATCCCGCTTTTGCCCCAGAAAGCTTCACCTCCTTTTACCAGCGTTCCATCTATCAACACATGAGAAATCTGGCCGGAAGAACTTTGCTGGATCTAAAAAAACGGCTGTCCAAACTGCCGCCAGAAATACAAAAATCGGCACAAAAGCTCCTCAACCGCGAAGATTTGCTCATGGAACGTTTCAAGTCTATTTTGAACTTGAGAATCACCGCCGATAGAATTCGCTGTCACGGGGACTTTCATTTCGGGCAAGTTCTTTATACAGGGAAAGACTTCGTAATTATTGATTTCGGAGGAGAACGCGATCGACCCTTAAACGAGCGACGGATGAAGAGGTCACCCCTGCGAGATGTTGCGGGAATGCTGCAATCTTTCAGTTACGCAGTTACATTGGCACTCCGCAATGAAGTAGAAAGTGGCATGATTCGCCCTGAAAATCTCCCGGAGATGCAGCAGTGGGCGAACGTTTGGCACCGCTGGGTTAGCCTCACTTTTCTTAACAGCTATTTGGTAACAGCAGCCGATGCAAATTTCTTGCCCAAATCTATACCGGAACTACAAGTTTTGCTGGATGCTTACATTTTGGAAAAAGCGGTTGCCGAGCTAGCCTACGAACTCAATTACCGCTTGGATTGGGCGGAAATTCCGCTTCAGCGGATTCTACAATTGCTGAATTAATAAGGGCGGGTTTATCTATACTCGTTAGGGTGCGTGGCTTTTTAGTTCCTCAATTAACAGCGAGATGCTGGAAAGTCACGCACCTTAAACCATACCCAATCTACTTTGATAACGATTTGACCTGCGAATATAATTCGCTTTTATACAAACAAATTTCGCGCCAAGCGAGGCTAGAAGAAAAGATGGTAAAAAACAGATTTCCTATTACTTAAAATAAAGAGCAGCTTGATATAAAACTTGTTCTTGATGAGTTAACAAAGTGCAGTCAGAAAGCGGGTAAGCCACACAAGTAACAGCGTAGCCAGCTTGCAATTCAGACAGCTTCAAAAACTTTTGTTCGCTTTGGTCGATTTCACCGCTCACCAGTTTGACAACGCAAGCAGAACACTCTCCTTGCTTGCATCCATTCGGCAAGCGGATGCCGGCATCTTCTGCCATATCTAAGATATACTGGTCGTCTGGTACAGCGATCGTGCGATCGAGCGCGAGAGCCTCATTCACCAACCGAACTTGATAAACAGCCATTTCCACCTCTTATATTTGGATTGCTTGTATTCAACTAAAATAGATGATTACAACTTACAGAAAAAATTAAATTGTAGGTGCGGGCGAAGCACATTCCGCTATAGATGATAGCTAAAAAACCCAGTATTTTCAAAACACCGGGTTTTTGAGAAACCACAACCTCGATCGCTATACTAGACAAGTGCTTCTTGATAATCGAGATTTTCATCTAGATAAATAGCCCGAATATCCTCCGGCAAGTTGGATTCTAAACTTTGATATCCTTTTTGCAGCAAAGCCTTTACCTGAGCGGGCGAAATAGCTTCGCCTTCTGCTTGCAAATAGGCTGCAATTCGAGTTTCACTCCAGCGGAAAGTCTGAGCCATCAACACCACTAAACGCGGCAGCGGCGCTAACAATTCCAAGGCTTGTTTGACGTAACACCAGAGGGGAGGCGGAGCCGATTGCAAAGAGTAGTGAATCGACTCAACAGGGGGCAATTCGGCTTGATTTATGCAGACTGCGGTGACATTAATCAGCCAGTTTTGGAGACTGAGATTTTCGCCCTCAGACTCTTGGATTTCGCGGCGCAAATCGAGGCCTCGCAGTTCGTGATAGATGTGCAGCCAAGTGTGGGCAAATAGGTAATCTCCTTGTACGGGCGATCGTACGGAATGGCGGATCAGGGAGTGTACAATTTGAGCGTAGCGGCAAAAAATCGCCGTGAAGAACCTACCCTGATCGGGATGGTTTTGAAACAGAGTCAATAATTCCTGGTCGCTGTGATGGAACAGGGATTTGACCACAGGATGGTTGAGTTCTGAAAAATTAGGTGTTTGCACAATTGTTCTGTAACGGTTTTGGGAATAAATGCTGGTGCAGCCCGATTCTACAACACGATATACATTTGATGCAAGTGCTGGCAAATTATGTTTATATTTAAGTCAATTAATTATATGATTAAAATTGATTTAAATTGTAAGTGACGCTCTTTTAATGTAAAGTAGTACATATAAACTCTATTTGCTCAGCACCAATAAAAATTGAATTAATTTGTTAGATTAATGGTAAAGCCCTTCTCATTATATTCTAATTTTATGAACTCCATTCTCTTTCCAAAAATGTTTGTGTTTCCTGAAGGAGTCCCACAAGCATGAGCAACTTGAAACAAGTTAGCATCTATACTCGCGGTATAACTACGGCGAGCGGTGCTGGCGGATATGGGGCAGTCTTGCTGTATGAAAATCATCGCAAGGAACTATCAGGCGGATTTCAGTTAACTACAAACAATCGTATGGATATTCTTGCTGCAATTGAAGGTCTGAAAGCACTCAAAACAAGATGTAAAGTGACGCTATACAATAACAACGGCTACCTTGTAGATGCTATTGCCAACAATTGGGCGTTGCGCTGGCAAGCTAATAACTGGAAAAATAGCGAACAGAAACCTACTGCTAACGTAGATTTGTGGGAGCAACTACTCCAATTCTGTTCGCAACACGACGTTGAGTTTATTAGAATTAAGCAATGTGCGGGCAACCAAGAGTATCAACGCTGCAATTATATTTCCAGACAAGCGGCCAATCAACAAAACTTACCAGCAGATGAAGGCTATCAACGGTGAACCCCGCTAGGAAAACCATATCCTCCACCCCCCGGTGTTTCAATTACAAACACATCCCCCGGCTGCATTTCCACAGTCGCCGTACTCCCTAATTCCTCAACTTTACCATCAACCCTTTCAACATAATTCCGCCCAACTTTCCCCGCTTCACCCCCATTCAAACCGCAAGGAGAAATCACACGTCTCCCCGATAAAATCCCCGCCGTCATCCCCTCCCGAAACCGCACTCGCCGCACAACTCCATTACCGCCGCTATGAGCTCCATTCCCCCCACTATTAGCCCGAATTTCAAAACTTTCTAACAACACCGGGAACCGCCATTCTAATACCTCTGGATCGGTTAAACGCGAATTAGTCATGTGAGTTTGTACCGCATCAGTACCGTCAAAATCTGCTCCAGCACCCGAACCGCCGCAAATAGTTTCATAATATTGATAGCGCTGATTTCCAAAGGTAAAATTATTCATAGTTCCCTGAGAAGCAGCCATCACTCCCAACGCACAATACAAAGCATCGGTAATATTCTGCGATGTTTCCACATTTCCGGCAACTACCGCCGCTGCATAGCGAGGATTCAGCATACAGCCTTCGGGATTGATGATTTCGAGAGGTTTTAAACAGCCCGCATTTAGAGGAATATCGTCATCTACCAACGTGCGGAAAACATACAAAACAGCGGCTTTGCACACTGCAGCGGGAGCATTAAAATTGTTGGTTTGTTGAGCAGAAGTGCCAGTAAAATCTATTTTTGCACTGCGCGCAGATTTGTCAATTGTAATCGCTACCTTAATTTGTCCGCCGCTATCCATCGGATAAGTAAATTCGCCATCACTCAAAACCTCAATTACCCGCCGTACCGACTCTTCCGCATTGTCTTGTACGAAGCCCATATAAGCTTGCACAGTCTCTAATCTATAATGTTCTACCATCTTCAGAATTTCTTCTGCGCCGCGCTTGTTAGCAGCAATTTGTGCTTGCAAATCGGCTATATTTTTAGCAGAATTGCGAACTGGAAAATTACCCGCTGTCAGAAGATCTAGTAATTCTTTTTCTCGAAAATTGCCCTCGCTTACTAACAGAAAATTGTCAAGCAATACACCTTCTTCAGTTACTGTTGTACTGTTAGGAGGCATGGAACCGGGAGTGATGCCACCGATGTCGGCGTGGTGTCCCCGCGATGCCACATAAAACAAAGGAAGGGAGGAATCACGATCGAATACTGGAGTAATAACGGTGATATCTGGTAAATGCGTGCCGCCGTTGTAGGGATTGTTAGAAACATAAACATCGCCGGGTTGAATCGCATTGCCTTGTGCTAAAATTAAAGATTCAACGCTTTCGCTCATCGAGCCCAGATGTACGGGAATGTGCGGCGCGTTGGCAACTAATTGCCCGTTTTTGTCAAAAATTGCACAGGAAAAGTCGAGACGTTCTTTGATGTTGACTGAGGAACTTGTGTTTTGCAATGTGACGCCCATTTGTTCCGCGCTCGCCCGAAACAAATTATTAAAAATTTCCAGCAAAACTGGATCGGATTTAACCGCAGATAAACGCGAATGAACGCCGATATTATCTGCGTCCATCTGCGTGCATCTGCGGTTCAAAATTAGATCGTTATTTTCCGTGATTTCCCCTTCCCAGCCCGGTTCTATGATATTAGTTCCCGTAGCTTCAACAATCATAGCAGGGCCTTCTATGCAGTCGCCCGATCGCAAATCGTCTCTCTGATAAACAGGCGTTGCCCGCCACCCGCCAGCAACATAGGTTTGCACCGTTGAAATTGGTTGCACAGGCAAGATGCGCGTCCCACCAGAGGGGGAAATTGTGGATGCTTCCGGCACATCCATGCTTTCTACAACTTCCACCGAAACCGCTTCCACAATCAGCGGTTTTTCTGGCATAATAAAACTGTAACGCTGTCGGTGGGCTGCTTCAAATTCCGCCTGCATCGCCTCAATATTGTCAGCAAAATTGACAGCCAAAACCGAGTCACTTCCCTGATATTTTAAGCGCAATTTGCTAACAACAAAAACCTCTGACTCATTCTCTGTGTTCTCTGCGCCTCTGCGGTTCAATTCCCTCTTTCCCTCAGCCTCCAATGCAGTTAAAATATAATGTAAATCAGGTAATAATTCTGCATTTAATTGTTGCTCGATCGCCCTTTCGCGAATAGCCCGCACATCAGCCAAACCCATACCGTAAGCGGACAACACGCCCGCATAAGGGTGAATAAATACCCGTTTCATGCCCAAAGCATCGGCGATCGCACAAGCGTGTTGGCCGCCCGCACCGCCGAAACAGCACAATGTATACTCCGAAACATCGTAACCGCGCTGAAGCGAGATTTTTTTGACAGCATTTGCCATCTTTTCCACCGCGATCGCCAAAAAACCCTCCGCCACCTCTTCGGCCGTCCTCTCGCCCCCAATTTCCCCCGCTAATTGCCCAAATTTTTGCTTTACTACGTCAGGGGCGATCGGCAAATCTCCATTCAATCCAAATACTTTTGGGAAAAAATCCGGTTGAATTTTCCCCAACATCACATTGCAATCAGTCACCGTCAAGGGGCCGCCTTTGCGATAGCAAGCGGGCCCAGGATTCGCCCCTGCAGACTCCGGCCCGACGCGGTAGCGAGCCCCGTCAAAAAAGACAATTGAACCGCCGCCGGCTGCTACAGTGTGAATTGCCATCACGGGCGATCGCAATCTCACCCCAGCAATTTCCGTCTCAAATTCGCGTTCGTATTCGCCGTTAAAATGGGCAACATCTGTGGAAGTTCCGCCCATATCAAAGGTAATAATTTTATCAAAACCTGCCTTTTTGCTGGTTTGAACTGCACCGACAATTCCCCCAGCCGGCCCGGATAAAATACTGTTTTTTCCTTGAAATTGTGCGGCGTCCACTAAGCCGCCGTTCGATTGCATGAACATTAATTTGGGGAATTGGGAATTGGGAATTGGGAATTGGGCATTGGGCATTAATAATCCCTCGTTCCCGGAATCTGCCTCGATTAACTGACTGGTTACTTGTTCGACGTATCGACGTAAAATCGGAGATAAATAAGCATCGACAACCGCAGTATCTCCCCGCGAAACTAATTTCATCAGCGGGCTGACTTCGTGAGATACTGAAATTTGAGTAAAGCCAATTTCTTTCGCTATTTTAGCAACTTGTTTTTCGTGTTCCGAGTAGCGGTAGCCGTGCATGAATACGATCGCACAACTGCGAATTCCCTCATCGTATGCTTGCTGCAAAGACGGGATAAACTCGGGATTGACAGCAGTTAACTCCTCACCTTGAGCGCTGTAGCGTTCTGCAACTTCAATAACTCGATCGTACAGCATCTGGGGCAAAACAATGTGACGCGCGAAAATATTCGGGCGGTTTTGATAACCAATTCTCAGCGCATCGCCGAAACCTTTAGTAATTAACAGAATTGTGCGATCGCCCTTTCGTTCCAGCAAAGCATTTGTCGCTACCGTCGTCCCCATTTTAATCGCTTCAATTTCGGCGGCGGGTATAGCTGCGTCGGCGGGAATTCTCAAAATATCGCGAATTCCTTGAACTGCGGCGTCGGTGTAGCGTTCTGGGTTTTCCGATAGCAGCTTGTGAATGACTAACTTACCGTCGGGGCTGTTGGCGACAATATCGGTAAAAGTGCCACCGCGATCGATCCAAAATTGCCAGCGAGTGCGATCGGGAGAAGTAGGATTCATATCTCTTTTTTTTGAAATTTTTGCTTGATTAATTTATAAGTATTCAACAAACTTCTGTTCGAGTCAATTCATAAAATTCATAACTTCGGGTCATAAAAGTCATAATTTCTGGTCGCTCAAACTAGCAGGCGCCCGATCATGTTAATTATAGATGTCGAATGCCCTTGACTAACCCCTGACAAACACCAGCCAGAAAATCCAAATCCAAAGTCTCAATCCTATCGCTTTCTCGATGATAATGCGGATTTCGCATATTAGCAGTATCAGTCACCATAATAGCCGGATAACCATTATCCCAAAAAGGAACATGATCGCTGCGGCGAGTATCGGGGACAATTAAACCTCGATTCGGCACTGGTAGCCACTCGCAGGGCTGACCCGATTTGCGAATTTTGCCACTCAAATTAATCAAATCGGGAACCGTCCCCAAAGTGCCAATTAAAGCAATAAAATTACCACTATTTGGATAAAAATATTTCAAGCCAGCGGGATAGCTTTGAGAATTAGGATTATGGTTGCAATAACCCAACATTTCCAAAGAAATCATTAACCGGATTGACTCTTGCTGTTGCTTGTATTTAGCTGCATGATGACTGCTTCCCAAACAACCGTATTCTTCCATATCGAAGGCGACTAATTGCACTGGATATTTGAGCGGCGCAGATGCTATATCCCTTGCGAGTTCAAGCAAAACAGCAACACCAGTAGCATTATCATCGGCCCCAGGTGATCCGGGTACAGTATCGTAATGAGCACCAATTACGATCGGCGGCAACCTCTTCTTAATCGCCCGATCTAAGGGGGGTAAATCCAAGATAAAATTGTGATGAATTCGCCCGCGCACCGAAAAATCGTCAATTTCTACAGTTCCCCAATGTGCCAACTGTTCGCGGATGTATTGCTGAGTATAAAAATGTCCTTCGGATGCGAGGTATGGGTTGCGATCGCGTACAATTTGAATCAGATGGCTGTGCAAGCGTTCTTTGAGATTCATGCGATCGGAGATACAATGAGTACACTAAGATTATATGGGATTAAATTATGATTGGAGAAGTCAGAATCGAAAATTATAAGTCCATTCAAAAGCTGAAGCTAGAATTCGGACGAGTAACTGTATTGATCGGTGAAAATGGCTGCGGCAAGAGTAATATCCTAGAGGCGATCGCCCTTGCTTCTGCTGCGGCTGATGACAAGCTGGATAACGAGTTTTTAGCTTCTCGGGGCATCAGAGTTACAGAACCTCAATTGATGCGATCGGCTTTTGAAATCAAAAATTTGGTTAAAGATATTGAAATCGATATCAAAGGAAATGATGAAGAAAAATTTAGTTGTATTTTACATAATGATAACTCTCCATATTCTCAGTGGGTTAGTAAAAAAAAGGATATAGTTACTAACAGTTCTATAGATAATGTTTTTTCAAAATTGGGAACCACAGAAGATGTTATGTCGATAGAGAATTCACAACAAGAAGCATCTAAAAATCCCAAAGAAGAACCATTAAAAATAAAACTACAAGAAACTTTAAAAGCAATGTTAAAGGCAATACCACCAGAAATTTTATTACGTTCTATTAACTTATCTTTTAAAGAATTTTATGATTCTTCTAAATTATTCTCATCATTAATTAAATTTACCATTTACTCTCCTGAAAATCTAGCCTTACGAACTTTTGAAAAAGAAGGGCAAATTCAACCATTAGGCATTAATGGAGAAGGCTTGTTTAAACTATTAAAAGTTTTGAATTCAGATAACCAGGAGCAGCTTAATGAAATCAAGAAAAAACTGCAATTGATAGATTGGTTTCAAGATTTTGAAGCTCCTCCAAATTTATCAAGTATTCAAAACTCTCTCCAAATTAAAGATAGATACTTAGATCCCGATTTAGCTTACTTCGATCAAAGAAGTTCTAATGAAGGGTTTTTGTTTTTGCTTTTTTACTTTGCTTTATTTATTAGCGATCTCACTCCTAAATTTTTTGCAATAGATAACATTGATGCTTCCCTCAACCCCAGATTGTGTCGCCGATTAATGCAAGAATTAGTCGAATTAGCCAAAAAACAGGACAAACAAGTTATATTCACAACCCACAACCCTGCAGTTTTGGACGGTTTAGATTTAGATGATGATGAACAGCGGCTGTTTGTGATCTACCGCAACCAATTAGGGCATACTAAAGCTAGACGCATTCTCAAACCTGAACCTCTCGAAGGACAGGAACCTGTAAAATTATCCGAGGCTTTTTTGAGGGGCTATATCGGAGGACTTCCTAAGAATTTTTAATATGATTAGTTTTGGATTAATTACTGAGGGATTGACTGACCAGATTGTGATTGAAAATATTTTAGCAGGATATTTCAAGAATCCCGATCTAAATATTAGACCGCTTCAACCAGAAAGAGATAAAGATGATGAAAACAAATATAAAGGTTATGGTAGTTGGAGTCAAGTTTTTGCTTATTGCCGTTTAAGAGATTTTCAAGAGTCGTTTCAATTTAATGACTATATCATTATCCAAATAGATACGGATGTTTCACAAGAGTATGGTATCCCACAGCAAGATGAAAATGGTGAATTTACTCCTGAAAAGTTGATTGAAAAAGTGATAGAAAAGTTCAAAGAGGAAATTGGCGAAGATTTCTATGGTAAATATCAACAGCGAATAATTTGGGCTATATCAGTACACTCTATTGAGTGTTGGTTGTTGCCACTTTATTATAAAGACAATAAAAAATCTAACTTCAAGAATTGTTTACGTGCGTTAAATAAGCAGCTTGATAAAAAACATGGTTTTACAATTGACGCTAAAAAGCCTCAATATTATCGGGAAATTTCCGAAAAATATAGAAAGAATAGAGATTTGATGGCTTGTTACCAACACAATCCCAGTTTGAAAAGTTTTGTAGTAGATATTGAGAGCAAGAAAATTGTTATTCCTTTAGAAGACGAGTGGTAAATTTAGGCAATTTTGCCTAAACTTTTCCACCTGCTACACTTCTGATTCCAGTTCGCTAACCCGCAACTGCACGGGTAATTCTACAGAATTCAACTCAGACGACTCTAACAATCCTGTTGCTTCAACTTCTGCACTCGCTTCACCCTGCCGCACTTTTCGCAATTTCTCACCCAAAGTATCCCGCTGGTTAATTAAATAAATACTAACCAAAGTCAGCCCAACTCCCATCGATTGTAGCGGATTGAGCACTTCGCCCAAGAACAAATTGCCGAACAGCAAAGCAAATACAGGCGTAAGAAAGGTAAGAGAACTTAAACTTGTTAGACTGCCACTCGAAGCAAAATAAAAGAATAAACCGTAGGCTATCGCACTTCCGAACACAGTAGAATAACCTAACGCCATCCAGCCCGAAAAATCGATATTCACAAACTGTTCAGACTCAGTTGCAGCCGAAATTGCCAACAGCGGCAAACCGCCCAAAATCATGTGCCAACCAGTCGCCACCACCGGGTCAACATAACGACAAACCCAGCGCACCAAAACCGTACCCACAGCCATCGACAAAGCAGCCAACAGCATCAACCATTCTCCACCCTGAAACAACTGTTCGATACCCGCAGAAACCTGCGCGTTTTCAGGATGAAAAAGCCCCAAAATCCAGCCATCGGGCAACCCGATCAAACTGATGCCCGCAACGCCAATAACTAATCCCAACCAGCCCCAAAAACCTATTTTTTCTTGAAACAGCCACAAACACAAAATCGCCACTGCTAGTGGTTGAGAATCAATCATCACCGAACCCAAACCCGCACCGGTTCTCGCCAAACCTTCGGCTAAAAAGCCTTGAAACAAAGTAGCGTCAACCAAAGCAAACAGCGAAATCCACAGCCAAGCTTTCCAACCCTGCGGCTGCGGTTTTCCCATGAATGCCGCCGCCAGCAGCACCAACGCACCCGCAGGTACTAAACGCACGAATGCCACAAACAGCGGCGTTGTGTGCGGCATCACCCCCTTCATCGCTACCATCGCGGTTCCCCACAGGAAAAACGGCGCAATTAGCAACAGCGGGGCAAAAGGCAGTTTTGAATCGGTAAGCTTTAGCTGCATGGGGATGGCTCCAGATAATTGATGAGATTGATTCTCGTGGGGATGATGTAGTTTTGTTAAGCAATTTTTACAATTATATATTGGTGTTGAGTTAAATGCGATCGCACAAATCTTGATCGGCCATTAGGAATAGGCAAGATGCCTGTTCTACAAAATCAAGGTGGAACAGGCATCTTGCCTGTTGCGAACAATCTGGAACGGGCTCTTCGTTCTGTTGCGAACACAGGCACAACATCTACCCCGATGAATAAGGCACACTATAAGAAGTTAGCTACAAAAATCCGTAACATTGCCTGTACACTGCCCATGATTTGGCCATTCAAGCCCCGCTACCGCAAACAAATCGCCCGTATCGAAATCACCGGAGCCATTGCCGGAGAAACCCGTAAACGAGTGCTAGAAGCTCTCAAAACCGTTGAAGAACGCAAATTTCCAGCCTTGCTGCTGCGGATAGACAGCCCCGGCGGCACTGTCGGCGATTCCCAGGAAATTTACAGCGCCCTGAAGCGTTTGCGCGAAAAAGTCAAAATTGTTGCCAGTTTCGGCAATATTTCAGCTTCTGGCGGAGTTTACATCGGCATGGGAGCCGAGCATATAGTTGCCAATCCGGGTACAATTACCGGCAGCATTGGCGTGATTATCCGGGGCAACAATTTAGAACGGCTGTTAGAAAAAGTAGGCGTTTCTTTTCAGGTGATTAAATCGGGGCCGTATAAAGATATCTTGGCATTCGATCGCGAATTGACCGATCCTGAACAGCAAATTCTGCAAGACTTGATCGACACCAGCTACCAGCAATTCGTGGAAACCGTTGCGGAAGCCCGGAACTTGGGTGTTGAGAAAGTGAAAAGTTTTGCCGACGGTCGGGTTTTTACCGGTCAGCAAGCCTTAGAATTGGGTTTGGTCGATCGACTGGGAACAGAAGAGGACGCCCGCCGCCTTGCCGCCGAACTCGCAGGCCTCGACCCGGAAAAAACCGAGTCTTGCACCCTAGAAAAACAAAAACCTTTCCTAAATCGCGTCTTGGGGAGTAGTCTGGATATATCCGGGCTTTCAGCTTACAATAATGTGCTGGAATTCGAGCTTTCTACTAGCGGTTTGCCGCTGTGGATGTATCGCCCGTGATTAAATAAATTAGTCATTGGTCAGGAGTCAGTAGTAATTAGTTACCCCCTGGATGATTTGGCGATTGAAATCTGTTGACCTCACACTCAAATGTGGCGCTTCGCCCGTCATAAGCGCTTCGCGCTGGCTTCGCCTACGAGTTTGAGGTTAAACTACATAAACAAAGTCCACTCCTAGTGGACTAAAAAATAAACTGGGTATTTAAGCCTAATTTAGTATAACTACTGATTAGTGACTAATAACTACTGACTAATGACTAATGACCGATGACAACTAACAAAAAATGGAGGAAATTGGCGTGGAGTGGCAAGTGCGAGCGATTCGTGGGGCAACTACTGCTAGTGATAATTCGGTCGCCGCAATTCGAGAAGCGGTGAGAGAATTGTTAGATGAATTAGAAGCAAAAAATGATATAAATCCAGAATTAATTATTAGTGCTACGTTTTCTGCAACTCGTGATTTAGATGCTGTGTTTCCGGCCGCGATCGCCCGCGAACGTCCCCACTGGTGTAATGTTCCTTTGTTGGACGTACAGCAAATGCACGTTGAGGGTGCTTTGGAACGCTGCATTCGGTTTTTAATTCACGTCAATTGGCCGGCACACGTTGAAATTTATCATCCTTATTTGCGGGGAGCTCAAAATTTGCGCCCCGATAGGAATTTAGCGGTGGCGGTGTCTGGGGAAAAATAATAGATTCACTTTGGGCTTGATTTAAAAGTTAACTCACCATTACAGGTGGGTTGATTTTTTACAGGACTTGATACAGTACAAAACCTGCCTTGGGAATATATCGTTAAAAGCTTTTATTATAAAAAAAAACCGGCTTCTCAAAGAAACCGGGTTTTTTGTCAATCAGACGCTTTCTTGTGATGCAGCCTAATCCCTAAAAAGATGTCATATATAAAATTCCAAAAGTCCTTTTTCCCTTCCAATATTCCCAAACTTTGAGGGGAACCTTTCTCATCCAACAGCGGCTTCACAGCCTCATAAGCAGGCTTGTAATTGTACCAAGGAATCGAAGGCCACAAATGATGGATCAGATGATAATTCTGCCCCAAAATCAAGATATTTAGAATAGGACTAGGATATACTCTGGCATTTTTCCAACGATCGCGATCGTGAAATGGACGGTGCGGCAAATAATCAAAAAATAACCCCAAGGCCAACCCCACCACCAAAGCCGGAGAAAACCAAAAATTCAGCACGTAATCTAAATGGCCGTATTGAATCGAGATATACACGATCGCAATCACAAACAAACGGCTGAGAAACCATTCCAATAATTCGTATTTCCGCCACAGTTTGCGCTTAAAAAAGAAAATCTCGTGGTAAAAAAACCTCGCAGCAATCAACCACAAAGGCCCGCCCGTCGAAACATAATGGTCTGGATCGTTATCTGGGTCATTAACGTGGGCGTGATGCTGCATATGTACGCGCGTAAACACGGGGAATGCAAAACCCAACATCAGCGCGCTACCGTGTCCCAAAATAGCATTAACTGTGCGATCGCGATGGGCCGCATTGTGAGACGCATCGTGAATCACAGTTCCAGCCATGTGCAACGCCAACACATTCAGCGAAAAACAGCACCACTGCGGCCATCCCCAGCACCAGAAACCCAAGTTAGAAATCACGAGAATCGCTACTGCACTCAAAAATAGCAGCAGTGTCGGATTAAAGTCACCGGGAGGACTCAGAAACTCTTTCGGCACTGTCAGCGGCCGTCCTGCCTCCGACATCTTTGTTAAGACTCCTTAATATTTCACACTTGCGTAGTATAAGATACAAGCCAGACAATAGTAAAGTTTTATGAAAGAACTGAGTTCGATCGCCAGAAACTAGCCTCTGCACAAACAGGAAAGTATTGCTGTTGTACAAGGATACCAGTCCTAGATTAGCCAAAAGGGCTGAGCAGACTACATAAAATAAATGGGTATGTCTGTATTTATGTCAAGCCTGAGAGCGGAAAAATTTGCAAAAAAGAGCGCTCCCGAAGAAAAAATTACCGATGGGTAAAAAGTCAGATATTCTATATATTGTTCAATACCTGCTTTTTTGACGACTATCAAAATTTTTAAGAGTTGAGACTAGCGTCATTGCTTGTAGTGCAAAGATGAAACGTTAGCCGAAATTTAAACAAGAAATCCACCTGCCTCCCCAGAACACCGCTGATGCAATTGCCAAAAGCCCTACGCCGGACTAAAATCGTCGCCACCATTGGCCCAGCAACTTCGGACCCACAAGTGCTGCGTCAGCTCATAGAAGCCGGTGCCACAACTTTGCGACTCAACTTTTCCCACGGAACAGAAGAAGACCACCAGCGCAGCATTCGCTTAATCCGGCAAACGTCCTTTGAACTCAACCAGCCGGTCGCCATCCTCCAAGACCTCCAAGGCCCGAAAATTCGTTTAGGGCGCTTTGAGACAGGCTCTATTGTTGTCAAAAACGGCGATCCTTTTATTCTCACCAGCCGCCAGGTTCCCGGCACCGAACTCATTTCTTCGGTCACCTACGATCCCCTAGCAGACGAAGTTCCAGAGGGAGCACTGATTCTGCTCGACGACGGGAAAGTGGAAATGCGCGTCGAAAAAGTAGACCGCGCGGCGCGGGAATTGTACTGCCGCGTCGTCGTCGGCGGGCCGCTTTCTAACAACAAAGGCGTGAATTTTCCGGGAGTTTACCTGTCGATTAAGGCGCTGACTGATAAAGACCGCAAAGATTTAATGTTCGGCCTCGACCAAGGTGTCGATTGGGTGGCTCTGAGCTTTGTGCGGAATCCCCAGGATATGCTCGAAATTAAAGAGCTGATAGCCAGTGCGGGCAAGCAAGTACCGGTGATTGCCAAGATCGAAAAGCACGAGGCGATCGAACAAATGGAGGAAATTCTCACCCTTTGCAACGGCGTGATGGTCGCCCGCGGCGATTTGGGAGTGGAACTACCTGCCGAAGACGTGCCGATTTTGCAAAAGCGGCTGATTGCTACCTCCAACCGCCTGGGCATTCCGGTAATTACCGCTACCCAGATGCTCGACAGCATGGTAAGTAATCCCCGTCCTACCCGCGCCGAGATTTCCGACGTGGCCAACGCGATTCTCGACGGAACTGATGCGGTGATGCTCTCAAATGAAACTGCTGTCGGCAAGTTTCCCGTCGAAGCGGTGGCGACGATGGCGAGAATTGCGGTGCGGATGGAGAGGGAAGGAATTAAGCGGAATATTAGGAATGTAGAAGATATTGGTCGATCGATCCCCAACGGTATCAGCCAAGCAGTCAGCCAAATCTCCGAACAGTTGAACGCCGCTGCCATCATGACGCTGACCAAAACCGGCGCCACAGCCCGAAATGTCTCGAAGTTCAGACCCAAAACTCCGATTTTGGCAGTTACTCCTCACGTAGACGTAGCCCGACAACTGCAATTAGTATGGGGAGTAAAACCATTGCTGGTGCTGGATTTACCCTCCACAGGTCAGACATTTCACTCTGCCATGACAGTCGCCCAGGAAAAAGAGTTAGTGTGCGACGGAGATTTAGTGGTGATGACCGCGGGTACTCTGCAAGGGGTCGCCGGATCGACGGATTTGATCAAAGTTGAAGTAGTGACAGCAGTTTTAGGCAAAGGCACCGGTGTCGGTTTGGGATCGGTGAGTGGCCTGGCCAGGGTTGCTCGCACTGCTGCGGATGTAGGCAATTTCCACGCTGGAGAAATTTTAGTAGTGGAACACACCAGCGTCGCTTTTGTGGAGATGATTCGGAAAGCCGCAGGCGTGGTGACGGAGGAGGATAGTTTGACTTCTCACGCCGCGATTATCGGTTTGCGGTTGGGCGTGCCGGTGATGGTGGGCGTAAAGAATGCCACGCGCGTAATTCGGGACGGAACTATGCTGACGCTGGATATGCAGCGGGGTTTAGTTTATTCCGGGGCCAGAGGCGGCTCAACTGACACGGAAGTGACCGTTTAACTGTTGGTGAGCTAGGAGTTGTGGAGTTTTGAATTAAATTCTACAACTCCTTGCTTTTTTCGCTTAGGTTATGCTATAATTCAAAATTGTCTGTGCCGATGTAGCTCAGGGGTAGAGTATTCGATTCGTAATCGAACGGTCGTGGGTTCAAATCCCACCATCGGCTTTGGGTTTCAGCGATTTTTAACACTACGCATTGATGGGGTTGCTATCAAACTGTAGCAAAACGCAGTTTAACTGCTCAAAAATGCTCTCGGCAAAGTAGCCGAGAGCATTTTTATTTGCCCTAAATCCTTGTGTGGTGGAGATGGTGAATTTTTTAAATCAACAGTTAAACCTGAGTTCGTGAAAATGGCGATCGTCATGAACCGAGTTAATCACCTGGCAGTAACAAGTTCGAGCCACAAAATGCGTGAATGGCGATCGCGTGCCTCAGCCAATCATCGCGCAAAAATATGGTAAAATTGCGATCGAAGCGTCACACTCTGTTGAACATTCAGCAGCCCATGCAAAAAGCATCTGAGATGAGAGTAGAAAACTTAGATTATCTCGGCTTAGTAGCAGGTCTAATTGATCGCCTAGGAATCTCCCAAAAAATCGGTAGTCCTGCATAGTCAGTATAATTAGGGGTTTTATTTTATAGATAAACTGGCGTTATACTCATGAATAAAATACCAAATAGATCCAATGTGATTGGAGAGTGTTTTAGAAAATTAAAGAGTTTTTTTGACCCTACGAGATATTCTTTCTCTCATCGTATTATTAAATCTTTCTACAGAGTTTGTCAGACCCCTATCCTTTGCTACTAATCTGTGTCTTTTTTCAGGAAAAAGTCTCCCATAAGCACGCCAAAACTGTGTAGAAATTACAGCACATTGACGATATGCTGCGAGCAATGCTGTATCCTTACGGGAAGCTTTTTTAGATTGGTATTAGTTCCGATCGCACAATTTCCACTGCAAAAACGCGAGCAAACTCAGCGACAAGGATCGATCGCACTTGATCGACCTCAATTCCCGGGATAAACTGCTCTAAACTCCCAACAGGTCGATCGGGAATCCCGCAAGGTACAATTTGCCCAAAACCTGCAAGATCCGGGCAAACATTTAAAGCAAAACCGTGCATCGTAATCCAGCGGCTGACTTTAATGCCGATCGCACCTACCTTGCACCCATCCACCCAAACCCCAGTCATACCGGGAACCCGCGAACCCTTCAACCCCAAAACTTCCAGCACCCCCAGCAGCACTTCCTCCAACTGCCGCAAATACCAGTGCAAATCTTGTTGGTGACGGCGCAAATTTAAAATCGGATAGCCCACCAATTGGCCCGGACAATGGTAAGTCACCTCGCCGCCCCGCTCAACTCGGTGCAGTTCCGGCCCAGTTTGACTTGGGTCAAATTTCAGAAATTCCAACTTCGCGCCCTGTCCCAAAGTGTAAACCGGCGGATGTTCCAGCAAAATCAGGACATCTGGCAAATCAGGATTTTCTCGGCGTTCTTGCACGAGTTTTTGCTGGATTTCCCAAGCTTGGGAGTAGGACACTTGTCCCCAATCGAGGAGCAAGCAGGGTTGTTCATTTAGCTGTTGAGGGATGAGAGGAGAAATCATGAAAAAAATCAAGAGTGTATTTACGGAATATTGGGGCAGCTTAAATCAAGAATTGTCAACATATAATAAAAGATTTGGAAGATAAGTGTTTTCCAGAATACATAGTGCTACTGTATAAAATATACCCAAGTAAAAGAAGGGAGGGAGCTCTATGAAGCTTGTTATCCAGGGTAAAAATATAGAAATCACCGATGCGATTCGCGAGTACGTCAATCAAAAGGTTGAAAAGGCAGTTAGCCATTTTCAAACTTTGACTACAGAAGTGGACATACATCTATCGGTGGCTCGTAACCCCAGGATCAATCCTAAGCAGACTGCTGAGGTGACAATTTATGCTAACGGCAGCGTGATTCGGGCTGAGGAAAGCACGGAAAGCCTGTATGCCAGCATCGATTTGGTTGCCGACAAGATAGCTCGTCAACTGCGGAAATTTAAGGAAAAACGCCACGACAACAAGACCCACAGTAGTGTTAAAACGGTTACGGCAGTTGAAGAACATCCTGTAGTAGCGGATCTGATTGGCGATCGAACTCCCGAACTTCCTGCTGAGGTGGTGCGGACTAAGTATTTTGCCATGCCTCCAATGACTGTGCAAGAAGCTTTGGAACAATTGCAGATTATCGATCACGATTTCTATATGTTCCGTAATGCGGAAACAGGCGAAATTAACGTACTCTACGAACGCAAGAGTCACGGCGGCTATGGAGTTATTCAACCGCGCCACAGCAACGGTAACGGTAATAGCAAAAATGGCAAAACTGCCGAAAGCGCTACATCTGAAAAATCGAGTGTTGCAAAAAGCTAGATAATTGCTGAGTGCTAATTGTTAATGGCTGCCAGCCATTAGCAAAAAAGGACTAAAGTCCTTACTACGAACCACGAGTTTTTAGTAAGGACTTTAGTCCTTTCTTGGTTTTTTAAGATAATGATTCGTAGTCAGGACTTGGGTGATATTTCCTAGAGAAAACGGATGAACAATTATGCTATTGGAGTTAAGACAATTAAAGATTCAGCCGGGTCAGCAATTACTGGTTGAGGATGTTAACTGGCAACAATTTGAAAGTATTTTGGCGGAATTAGGAGAACGTCGTGCTTCCCGACTTTCCTATAGTAACGGACGGTTAGAAATTATGGTTCCTCTGCCCGAACATGAAAAAGCCAAAGAAATTATTGGCGACATGGTAAAAATTTTGTTGGAAACACGACAAATAGCATTTGAGTCGTTAGGTTCGACAACGTTGAAAAATGAACGCATGAGTCAGGCTGTCGAACCGGATACCTGTTTTTACATTCAAAATCAAGCAGCGGTTATCGGTAAAAATCGCCTCGATATGAGTGTTGATCCGCCCCCAGACTTAGCTGTAGAAATTGATCTCACCTCTCGCACGCAGTTGGATAATTATCAAATTCTAGGAGTGCCGGAACTTTGGCGATACGCACGGCGAGGGCTACAAATCAACGTTTTGCAAGCCGAACAATATATTAAGTCTGATGTTAGTCCCACTTTCCCCAATATCCCCATTGTCGAACTGGTGAATCACTACACTCAGCAGAGTCAAGTTTCTGGCAGAACCCCCGCTATTCAAGCTTTTAAAAAGTGGGTACGGGAAAACCTCTAGTCTTAGAATTTCCGTTCTCACTAAAAACCCTTAGTTCGTAGTCAGGAATTGAGTTTTTTCTTGTTTTTTAGACAATGAGGACTTTCCTCCTCACTACAAACAAAATATTTAAGCAACTCCATCTAACTTTTGATGGTTTCTAAAGTTTTGAGTGCTTCTGCAACGTGTGCTTTGAAGTCTAACATCGAGTCAAAAATATGCTTGACAACGCCTTCTTTGTCAATGACATAAGTTACTCTACCGGGCATAATCCACAGTGTAGGTGGAACTCCATATAATTGCCGAACCTTGTTTCTAGTATCGCTCAGCAGTGTAAAGGGTAGCTGATATTTGGTTGCAAATTGTTGGTGCGATTGTTGCGAATCTTCGCTAATTCCTATGACTTCTGCACCTGCGTCTTTGAAGACTTCGTAACTATCTCGAAAAGCGCAAGCTTGGGTTGTGCATCCGGGTGTGTCATCTTTGGGGTAAAAGTAGACTATGACGTTTTTTTTTCCTTTAAAATCTTTGAGGCTGACTGATGTGCCAGTTTGAGATGGTAAGGTAAAATCGGGTGCGGTGTCTCCTACTTTGACTGTCATGTTTTTTAACTGAGTAACTCTGTTTGCTTGAAATTTTAACTTTTGTTATTGTACAGTTTTTTTGACCAATTGTTGGCAGTTGCGATCGTCCGATTCGGTATCATCCCATTTTTGCTTTCTCGCACTGCTAAAAAAAAACCGTTTTTACCAAATCTAGATGCAGCCGACGATTCGCAGTTACGCGGATTAATTCGAGAGGCTTTTTTGAACCGCACATCCACGGGGATTAACGAAGATTCTGATTAACAATGGGAGGGGCGGCGCTGAAGCCTTACTACAAACTTAATTGTTATCTGCCTTTGGTTAAATTTTTTAATTCCCGCCAGATGGGAGGAATTTGACCGGAGTGTGTGCGGGGCTGGGTGAGGATTCCTTGAGTGGGACTGAACAGCAATGATAGCACAAAGAATCCCGATGCAACTAAAACTATTGCGGGGCCGGATGGTAAGTTATAAAAGTAACTGAGATACATTCCGCTAATGCTGGAAATAACTCCGATTATTGCGCCTAAAATCATTACTTGGTGCAGGCGAGTGACTAGGAGATAGGCGGTACTTGCAGGTGTAATTAATAGGGACAATACTAGCACTACGCCAACGGCTTTAAGGCTGGCAACTATTGTGAGGGCTATGAGTACCATCAGTCCGAAGTTGAGCAGGTTTACTGGCAAACCTGTTGCTTGCGCTCCTAATGGATCGAATGTGTAAAATAGCAGTTCTTTGTAAAACAATACTACAACTAATAAGACTACGGCGACTATGACGGCTGTGTCGATCGCATCTTCAGCAGTAACGCCGAGGATATTGCCGAAAAGAAAGTGGTTGAGGTCGATTTTGTTGTCTTTTTGGACGATCGTAATTAAGGTGATGCCGAGGGCGAAGAATGCCGAAAATACGATGCCCATTGCCGCGTCTTCTTTGATTGTCGATCGAGCTTTGATCCAAGCTATGATTACTGTACTCAAAACTCCCGCAATGAAGGCGCCGATAAAGATGTTTGCTCCCAGGATAAATGCGACCGCCAATCCGGGCAAAACCGAGTGGCTGATGGCGTCTCCGAGCAAGGCCAGCCGCTGTACCATTAGGTAGCTGCCGACGATCGCGCAGACGATGCCGACGAGAATGGCAATTACGAGCGATCGCTGCATGAATCCGTACTGCAACGGCTCAATTAAGGTTTGTATCATAAAATTATCAAATCACAGTTAACTAATGACTAACAACCAAAGCAACCCGGTTCGATCTGAGACGTTGCACCATTCTCAATAAGCTTTTTAGGAACAGGCATCTTGCCTGTTCCACAAAGAGTGAATTTTCTTGTGGAACAGGCATCTTGCCTGTTAAGCGAGAATAGTGCAAGATGTGAGTTTGATCCGAGATTTATCGTTGCCCAATTCAAGATTATCAAAAAAACCGGGTTCAAGAGTGTAACTCCTAGATTAATGACCAAGAATTTCTTGATGGTACCCGCCACGTGATTTATCCGTGGAATCAATCCAAAATCGAAAATCGAAAATCCTCAAACCCCCGCATTTATCCGTGGGGTCAATCTAAAATCTAAAATCTAAAATCTAAAATCGATTGACTGCTGGCTAATTAAGCTGCTTGTCCGGCAAAGAACATTACTTGTCCGTCGTAGGCGCGGTAAAGGTTTTCTTGCGTTAGCACTTCTTGACGGGAACCAGCGGCAATCAATTCTGTATTTAGCAAAATTAAATCGTCAAAATTGGTGATTGATTCGCCTAAGTCGTGGTTGACTACTAAGACGGTTTTTCCGGCATTTGCTAGCTGGTGGAAGATGTCGAAAATGATATTTTGAGTTTTTTGGTCAACGCCGACAAACGGCTCGTCAAAGCAGAAAATAGCGGCTTCTTGGGCTAATGCTCTAGCTAGAAATACTCGCTGTTGCTGTCCGCCGGAAAGTTGTCCGATCGGTCTGTCTTTGTAAGCACTCATGCCTACTCTTTCTAAAGCATCGGCAGCGGTGCGGCGGCTAGCTGCCGAGAAGCGGCGAAACCATCCGGCTTTTCTGACTCTTCCCATCATCACCACATCCCAAACGGTGGCGGGATAGTTCCAGTCAATTTGCGACCGCTGCGGCACGTAGGCTACTGTTTCGAGTCGATCGGCGATCGCTTTTTCGCCACAGGTAACAGTGCCGCGATCTGCGGAAATTAAGCCCAACATTGCTTTGATCAGCGTGCTTTTGCCGGCACCGTTGGGGCCAATAATACCCGTCAGCCTTCCCGGTTTGACGGAAAGATTAATATCTCTGAGTGCCTCTACCGTGCGGTAGTTTACTGCTAAGTGCTTAACAGCGATAATTTCTGTGTCGGTAGCCGTGTCTGGGAGGTGGCAAACCATTTGAGACCACGGAGTCTCGTTGGGGAAGGCGGCGGTATTCATTGCGGTGACTCTATCTCCTTTTTGTTAAGTTTACTGTAAAAATGAAAAGAATATGAAATCCTCGGTCAATAGGAATAATCTGGAACGCAGGAGAGGTACATAATGCGACAGTGCAAGCTCGAAACCCCTCAAACCATAGGTTTTGTGGCGAAAATGTCAAGTAGGTTAAAACTTATATCTTCTACCATTCTCAATAAGTCTGGGACGGGCGGGCAGGATGCCCAACCCCTAGTCCCCACAAGAAAACTCACTCTTTGTGGAACAGGCATCTTGCCTGTTCTTGAGAATGGTGGAAGATATCCGTTAAAACTGATATATTCCACCATTCTCAACGATCGCGATCGGGGCGGGCTATTGGCCCATCCCACCAGAATATTGAATCCTTGTGAAACAGGCATCTTGCCTGTGGTGGAGAAGAGTGCAAAATGTCAGTTAAAACCGACGGCAATTCTGAAGCAATCCTATAAAGGAGAGTTTAGCCGTGAGTCGGGGATTGAAACCGCCACCCCTGGATTGAACAAGTCCAAGGTATTTTTGATTAGAACTATTGCCTGCGGCATTTTGACTGTGGGTTTATTTAGTTGCGCTCAAACCCAGGGCGATCGCCTCTCTCCAGAGGCAGATGCTAAACCCAAGGTAGTTGCTAGCAGCACAATTATTGAGGATTTGACCGATCGAGTAGCGGGTGGCGAAGTTCAGCTAACAGGAATTTTGCAGCCGGGAACCGATCCTCACGTTTACGAACCGGTGCCAAAAAATTCTCAAGCTTTAGAAAAAGCTAACTTAATTTTGTATAACGGTTACAATTTGGAACCGGGATTAATTAGGATGATGAATGCCGCCGGAATTAAGGCGCGGAAATTAGCAGTGGGGGAAGTTGTCAAGCCTTTGCTACTGAATAAAGAAGGCAATACCGTACCCGATCCGCACGTTTGGGGAAATGTCGAAAATGTAATTCAAATGGTGGAAGCGATTCGGGATGCGCTAATCGAGGTGTCGCCGGAAGATCGGGAGAAGTTTACCCAGAATGCTGTGAAACTTACTCAAGAGTTAAAACGTTTGGATAGTTGGATCGAACAAGAGATTAAAACAATCCCCGAAAATAAGCGCGCATTAGTAACAACTCACGATGCTTTTCAATATTACAGCCGCGCCTACGGATTGGGAAGTGCGGGCAGTTTGATCGGGATTAGTACGGAGGAACAGCCGAGTGCTCAAACCGTGCAAAAGTTAGTAGAATCGGTGAAAGCTGCCGGAGTTCCTGCTATTTTTGCCGAGACTACAATTAACCCGCAACTGATTAGAACAGTGGCGGAGGAAGCGGGGGTGAAGTTGGCGGCGCAGCAACTTTATTCGGATTCGATTGGGGCGCCCGGAAGCGAGGGCGATTCTTATGTGAAAATGATGTCGGCTAATACTCGCGCCATCGTCGAAGCTTTGGGGGGGAAATACACGCCGTTGGAAGTTAGCAAGTAGCAAGTAGGGTGCCCCGGAAGAGTTTTATTTCCTCTGCGGGGTGACAGCTAGCTGATAGCCGTTTCAAACAAGAATGCAACTGTAGGTAAACTCCAAACCCCGATAGTCATCCTTGATTCCCAATCTAAAATCTAAAATCTAAAATCTAAAATTGTATGACGCACCCTACAAGTTTCAGTTTACTGATATTTGGTGGCGAATTTCTGGTGAGACTGCTGCGAATCATCGCTAATCCCAATTACTTCTGCACCTGAGTCTTTGAAAACTTCGTAGCTATCTCGAAAAGCGCAAGCTTGTGTTGTGCATCCGGGGGAGTCGTCTTTAGAATAGAAGTAGACGATAACATTTTTTTGCCCCCGGAAATCTTTGAGGCTGACTGATGAGTCAGCTTGAGATGTTAAGGTAAAATCGGGTGCGGTTTCTCCTACTTTGAGAGTCATATTTTTTATTTCCAGAACAAAATCCAATACAGATCTTTTGCGAAGGTCTCTCTATTCTATTCCTCTGCGTCCTCTGCGCCTCTGCGGTTCATCAGACATAATCTTCAAGTTCATCGGTGACAATGGGGCGCAGCCGAATTGCCGTCGGGTGCAGCGCCTTGTTAGATTTCTTTAAGTTTTTTCTGTAGCTCGTCGCTATCATCAAAAACAGACTGAACCTCTGCCGGTGTAAAACCCAACACCTGAAGCAAGTGAAGTTGGAAAATTGCTTCCATCTTGAGGCAGAGCAACCATAAATCTCTGCCACTTGCTGCTTTTGACTCTAAGGATTCGTCGTAATGGGTTAGATAGTTTCGCGTATCTACAATAGTGTTTATTAATTTCTTTCGTTCCTTGCTTGTTCCAATGAATTCCTTAAATGGCTCAATGATGTTCTTTATTCTGTCACGAAGATTCAGTTCATTTCCGTGCTGGAGCCTACCGGATAGCCACTTTTGGTTTTCCTCTGGGCATTGCTTGATTAGGTTTTCAGTAAGTTCTTTAAAAACGGCCTCGTCCATCAATTTTTTATTCGAGGTTCTACGATGGTAAGTTTCAAGCCCCTGAGCTAGTGCTAAGAACTTGCCCTCAAAGTATTTGTACGCTCCTGTCTTTTTGGAGAAGTAAAGATTCAATGCTGGGTCAATCTCCTCATAAGCATCAAACCAGTTATTAACTATGCGTTCTGCATCCTCTCGAATTTGGTCAAATCTAAATAACATTCGATGCCACTCTATTTTGGGTTCAATTTCCGTATAAGGCTGGCTTGCATAGTAAAGTGATATAGAAGCTGGCACGGTTTTATTGTTACCAACATCTTGGCGTATTGCTTCGGAGGTTGCATACACCTGGTCTAAACAGACGGTTTTATCTATAGCAAAACCGAGGAGGGTAGTAATTTTATAAGCTGCTGAGGTAAAGTCGTTTAGTGGGCGTTCCTGTTCGGAGACAAGCTTAAAATATGTCTTTTGTGTTATTTTTGCCTCTGTTGTATGCGGAACCCCAGGGAAGGTGCAAGAAAATGTGATCAATAGGTTCATCCCGTTATTGAGATTCAGCGAGCTCTCTTCTGGTGGTAAGTATGTTAAGCTGTTGCACATTTAAACTGTGATACAAGCATTGCCCTTATTTTTGATTTTGCGACCCCATTTAATTATTAATTGCGCTTCATTTAAGAGGCGGTGCAATAAATACTCTAGCTCTTCAATAGATGTAAAAAGTCGATTGGCAATATATTCTTTT